>DATANL010000613.1:0-2301 GCA_036266295.1 Pyrinomonadaceae bacterium
CAGTTTCCATCCCGATGGCAGCACTGCGGCCGCCAGGCAAATCTTGAGCACGTCACCGGGAATGAACTTCAGGACCGTATCGAAGACCGTCAGCGCGGGCGAGGTGCGCAGGACTAGAGAGAACCACATCCAGCCAGCCAGCAGAATTACGAGTGTACCGATGGCCATCGCCGCGACGGCAGTCAGGAACCGGCGGTCCCATTCGTGTTCGGCAAACGCGCCGGTTATATATGCGGCCGCCGGAAACGCGACCAGATAACCGCCGGTTGGCCCAACCAAATGCCAGATACCGCCGCTGCCACCCGAAAAGAACGGCAGGCCGAACGCCCCTTCGATCAGGTAAACAATCATGGTGATGGCGCCCAGCCGCGAGCCGAGCAGAGCACCGGTCAACACGACCGCGAACGTCTGCGCGGTGAAGGGAACGGGCGGCACCGGAATGACAATCTGCGCCGAAAGCGCCGTCAGCAGACTAAACCCGATGACCAGGCCAACTTGTCTGACAAAGTCGAGAGGCGCGAGCGCGACTCCTAAAAGCGTTTCATTCTTGGCGATTGATGCGTTCATATCAAATGAGTTTCAAGTTTAAAGTTTCAGGTTTCAAGTTCGACTTTGGCCTGAAACTTGAAACCTGAAAATTGAAACCAAGCTATGGTCTCACACACAACACCGGACACGGCGCGTTGCGAATAATGAACTCAGCCGTATCGGTAAAGTCCGGCGCGCCACCCGAACCGATTGCCGTAGTAATCGCAATCAGGTCAGCCTTGTTACGGCCGGCATATTCGATAACTTCTTCGCCCACGCCTCCGTGCAGGCGCTTGTAGTCTTCACACGGGCAGTCGACTTCGGCGAAAAAGCGGTCGAGGGTCGATTTGCCGCCGTCGGCCGGCTCTTCGTCACCTTCGCTGAAGACGCAGAGCGTTTCCAATTTGGCTTTGGTCCTGGACGCCAGTGATGCGGCAATCGGGAGAATGCGCTTCGAATCCTCAGCCAGGTCGCTGACAAACAGAATCTTCTTGAAGCGATCGATTGGCCGCGTGGTCCGTCGTGGGCCATAAAGCCGCGCGATGATGGTCGGAACTTTCGAATCGCGAGCCACTTGCTCGGCGACACTACGACCGAGAAAGAATTGGGCCACGTCCGAGCGGCCGTGTGAGGCCATCACGATCAGGTCGCAGGTGCGCGCCTCAGCTTGCTTCATGATTACCTGCGCCGGATCGTCACTGTCCGCCGGCACAATGGTTTCGATGACGCGCACAGCCGACGAACCGGTCGGCGCCGCAGGAAATTCATAACGAGATGTTTCGGTGATGTGCGGATCGCCGCCGTGGGCGATGTGAATCGATTGCACAATCGCGTCGTACTGCGCCGCCACCGCGAGCGCCAGTGGGAATGCGCTGTTCGCGACAGCAGAAAAATCAGTCGGAAAAAGAATCGCGCGAATCATGAACGGAAATGATGAATAGTGACGAACAAATCTTACTTGAGACTCTCGCTACTGGTCTAGCCCAATAAGTCGGGGACCATGCAACCCGAAGGGTTGCGAGAAAGTATCCGGCGGTCGGAGCGCAGCGAAGACCACCGGTACCTATTGATACCAACGCGCACCCTGAAAGGGCGCCAGACATCCCCAGGAGAATCTTGCACCCCGCAGGATGCTGCTGTTATTCAATGCTTTCCGGTTGTCTACGTCACGTTCCGACCACCGGCTACTCTCTCGCAGCCCTTCGGGCTGCAGGTTTCAGTAAGTCAACTATACGAATCCGCTCCCAGGAAGAGAGGCGATTTAATGCTGTCTACCGTTCCGAGTGAATTCGCATTCCGTGGAATGAGCGAACCACGAAGAACATCGAAATTAAGAAGAACACAGCCGCCAGGATATGAGTCACCATCGCGCCATTCTTACCGAAATATCCCGCCTCGCTTCCGGTGCTGACCGCGAGTTCGACCGCCAGCAAACCAAACAGCGTGGTGAACTTAATCACGGGGTTCATAGCCACGGACGAAGTGTCTTTAAAAGGATCGCCGACGGTATCGCCGATGACGGTGGCGTCGTGCAGCGGCGTGCCTTTCTGTTTCATGTCGACTTCGACGACTTTCTTCGCATTGTCCCAGGCGCCGCCGGCGTTTGCCATGAAGATCGCCTGGTACAAACCAAACACCGCGATCGAAATCAGGTAGCCGATGAAGAAGTAAGGCTCGACAAACGCAAACGCGAGTGTCGAGAAGAACACCGTCAGGAAGATATTGAACATGCCCTTCTGCGCATACTGCGTGCAGATCTGGACCACCTTCTTA
>DATANL010000614.1:0-2524 GCA_036266295.1 Pyrinomonadaceae bacterium
CTCCGGGAGCTCCTGCGCCCGCTGCGCCGCAGTTTGCCGCGCGCGCTTCGATCTCTGATTTCTCAATCTCGACTGTCAAGCAGGGCGTCGTGTGGACGGGCAGTACTAACGGACAAATCTACAACACGATGGATGGTGGTAAGACCTGGAACAACGTGACGAACTTCAGTGACCTGCCGCCGAACATTAATTTCGTGACGGTCGAAGCGGGACACAACGACGTCAATACCGCATACGTGCTCGGGAACCTCGGCTTCGGCCGTGGCGGTGGCGGCGGTGCGGCCGCACCAGCTGCCGAACAGCACTACATTTATCGCACGCACGACGGGGGCAAGACCTGGACACGGATCGTCGGCGGACTGCCGACCGATGAACGCACCGGCAGTCAGGTGCACGTAATTCGAGAGGATCCGAAACAGAAGGGCCTGCTCTTTGCCGGAACCGAAACCACGGTGTACGTCTCATTCGATGACGGCGATCATTGGCAGTCGATGCGGCTCAATCTGCCGAGCACCTCGATTCGCGACATGGTCTTTCACACCGATCACAACATGAACGATATCGTCATCTGCACTTACGGCCGAGGCATGTGGGTGCTCGATGACATGAGTCCGCTGCGTGAGATCGCCGCTAAGGGACAGCAGATCGCCGCGGCGCCGGCTTACCTTTTCAAACCCGGCGACGCGATCCGCGCGCGTGCCAACGCTAACTGGGACCAGCCAATCAACCCGGAGTTGCCGCACGCACAAAATCCTCCGTACGGCGCGCTCATTTACTATCACTTGAGCAAGAAACCGGCGGGAGAGATCAAGCTACAAATTTTCGATTCGACGAACAAATTGGTGCGGACCATCACGAGCACCCAGCCACCAATGTTCGCGCGGCCGCCGTATCCCGAGTACTGGCTGAAGCCGTCTGCCGAACGCGCGCTCGCGACTGACATTGGCACCAATCGCATAAATTGGGACCTGCGCTACGACGACCCGCCCGGTTTCAATCCCGACATCAACAATCAAATGAATTCGTCGCCTGGCTCAGTGACGCCGGGGCCGCATGGCCAGCTCGCCTTGCCGGGCACGTATACGGTGAAGCTGCTCGTCGACGGCCAGACGTATACGCAGTCGCTCGTCTTGCACAACGATCCGCGCATCGGCGAGAGTCCGGCGCTGATGACGGCGCTGCGGGCCCAGGACAAGCTGGCAGCGGCCGCGGTGCAAGGGATGAAAGACTCCTTTGCGGCCAACGATGAAGTTTCGGCGATTCGCGCACAACTCGCCACGCTCCGCCGGGGCACGCTGCCGGCCGACGTAGCGACCGCCGCGACCGCTCTCGACGCAAAGCTCGCGACGTTCGGCGGTGTGCAGCGCGCAGGTCGTGGCGGTGGTGGTGGAGGCTTCGGCGGACAAGCTCGCGTTCCCGGCAGCTTGTTGTCGTTCATTGCCATCAACAATGTATTCAACACCGTGCTGGGACCGCTCAGTCAGAACGGCATCGACATGGCGCCGACAAAAGCCCAGGTCGATACTCTGGAAAATGCGTGCAACGAATTCACCGCGACCGCGAACGGCTGGAAGACCGCGCTGAGCTCAGACCTCGCCGACTTCAACTCGTTGTTGACGAAGAACAACCTGACGCCGATGAAGATAACGGCGACGGTGGTCGCCGCGCCGCGGTCTTGCGCATTTATCCTGCCGGGTGCAACACGCGGAAGTAAGTAGAACTTTCTCGACCCGACCGGCGAGGGAGGGTGGCAGCCCTAGCGGAAACCCGACCGTAAGGGAGGGTGCCCAGGTAGAATTAAGTAGCGGGCACCCTCCCTCACGGTCGGGTCTCTGCCAGAACTGAACAAAACGGGCGACCCAATGAAACAGTGGGCCGCCCTTTAAGATATAAAGACATGGTGCCCGCTAGTAGATTCGAACTACTGACCCCTCGCGTGTGAAGCGAGTGCTCTACCGCTGAGCCAAGCGGGCATGTGATTTTATTTAGACGTTATGATACAGCAACTCGTTTCCGAGTCAACAACTTAACGGGCGTGCTGTTCTGTCTCTATGGTTTCTCCTTCGACGTTTTAACGAACTCAGTTCGATAACAGATCTCTTCATCACGTGCTTTGACTTAAAGAGATCGCGGAAATCACGATCCGCGTTTCCATACATATTTTCCCGTCTTATCGATCCAGCCGACGAGTTCAGGTGATGGACCACTGCCTTGAACCACCAAAGCCATTCCATCGACAAACGGTAACGCTTCGTTGAACTGCGGGTTAATTACATACTGGCCCGTCGCGTCGATGTAGCCCAACTTACCGCCCATGCGAACACACGCGAGACCGTCGGAAAAAGTGACCCTGGTGAAGTCACGACTCAAAAGATCTGAAACAAAATCTCCTCCGCCCATGAGACCAAGCCCCGCGTCGAACTGCGGATTGATTACAATTTTTCCGCTCTTATCGATTCCGCCCCATTTGTCGCCGACTCGCACCCCGGCGATCCCCGTTTCACTAAAGGGAGTTCCGGCATCA
>DATANL010000615.1:0-4648 GCA_036266295.1 Pyrinomonadaceae bacterium
GTTTGAATTGATCCAGGATCATGTGGTTAGGAAATCTTCGCGCAACGGAGTAAAGACATCGATCAGCACAACTTCTTCGTCCATCATGGTGGCCCCATGAAGACAGTTCGACGGAAAATGCAGGACGTCGCCGGGTGAGCAAATGCGCTCTTCGCCCTCGACAAAGAAACGCACTCGACCGCTGACGACGATCGACACTTGCTCGTGCGGGTGACGGTGCTGCGGCGTCTCGAGATGGGGAGTAAACCGAAAGCGGCAAATCATCAGGTTCTGACCGACGACCATTTGCCGTTCGATTCCCTCTCCGGGATGCTCAACCGGAATCGTGGACCAGTTGAGATGTTGCGCCGCCAGAGCGGCCAACGCATTAGCTTCAGTCATTATTGCCTCTCTAGTAGTCGGTACCATCTGCGTAAGCGGATGGGTTAAAGCGCAGGCCTTACTTGATCTAACTCTTGATCCATCCGCTCACGCGGATGGTACTGACACGCGCGCCGATCGTACGGCTTCGACGTAAGCGCGCGCGGCCTCAGTTATTTTCTCCGGTTGTCCGGCGACAGCCGCTTTCACATCGACCAGGTCCGCGCCGACGCCGATCGCTGCCGCGCCGGCCTCGATGAAACTTGCCGCGGTCTTCAGACTGACACCGCCGGTCGGTACCAATTCGATTTGGGGCAAAGGCGCTTTCAGTGACTTGATATAACCGGCGCCCCCGACTGCGCCGCAGGGAAACACTTTGACGAAATCGGCGCCTGCGTTCCACGCGGTAACCACTTCCGTCGGTGTCAACGCACCCGGCATTATTGGAATGTCCTGTCCGCGACAAAACTTGATCGTTTCAAGATTCAAAGCGGGACTAACAATGAATTGAGCGCCGACCGAAATGCACGCGTTGGCAACTTCGGGATCGAGCACCGTCCCCGCACCGACGACAGTTTCGTCGCCGAACCGCCGCACGAGTTGCTCAATCACCTGAACGGCGCCCGGAACCGTCATAGTGATTTCCAGGATCGAGACGCCTCCCGCTTTGATCGCCTCGACGACCTGTATCGCTTCATCAGCGGAAGACGCACGCACCACGGGAATCACGCCGACGTCGCGGATGCGTTGGATGACTTCAGCTTTGGTCATAAATATGGAGTGCGGCAGCTTGACGCCGCTTTCCCATTTACAGGTGGCTACATCGCAGACGAAAGCGCCGTCAAGCCGGCGCACTCCAAATTTACCGCGCGACGCGCGCCGTTCCGCCCTTCATCACCCGCTCGACTTCGGCGAGCGTCGCCATCGATGTATCGCCGGGCGTGGTCATCGCCAGGGCTCCATGCGCGGCGCCGCACTCGACCGCGTACTGCGCGTCCTTGCCCGACAAGAATCCGTAGATCAAACCCGAAGCAAATGAATCGCCGCCACCCACACGATCGAATATCTCGAGATTCTCGCGGGTCATCGCCTGATAAAACTCGCCGGCCGAGTAACACACGGCGCCCCAATCATTGATCGTGGCGGTCTTCGCATTTCTCAGCGTCGTCGCTACCACTTTGAAATTGGGAAACTCTGCAGTCACTCGTTCGATCATTCGACGGAAGTTTTCAATCTCCAGCTGCGAATGACCTTCGTCAACTCCCTCGACGTCAAAACCAAGGCACGCAGTGAAATCTTCCTCGTTACCAAGCATGACATCGACGAGCGGCGCCAATTCGCGATTCACTTCCTGGGCCCGGGCTTTGCCGCCGACGCCTTTCCAGAGCGACTCGCGATAATTCAAATCGTACGAAACGATCGTGCCGTGTTTGGCGGCGGCCGCGATTGCTTCGCGCGCGACCTGCGGCGTCGTCTCAGACAGCGCACAGAAAATTCCGCCAGTGTGGAACCAGCGCGCGCCTTGTTCGCCGAAGATCTTCTCCCAGTCAATATCGCCCGGCCGCAGTTGTGAAACCGCGGTGTGCCCACGATCTGAACATCCCAAAGCGGCGCGCACGCCGAAGCCTCGTTCAGTGAAATTCAAGCCATTGCGCACTTGACGGCCAACGCCGTCGAATTTGGCCCAGTGGATGTGGGACTGATCCACTCCGCCCTGACAAATCAAATCCTGCACGAGTCGGCCCACCGCGTTATCGGCGAGCGCAGTCACCACCGCCGTATCCAAACCAAAGCATCGCTTCAAACCACGCGCGACGTTATATTCACCGCCGCCTTCCCAAACCTGAAAGCTGCGCGCCGTCGACACGCGCGCGTCGCCGGGATCAAGACGCAGCATCACCTCGCCGAGACTCACCAGGTCCCAACGGCACTCGCCTTTCGTTTTTATTTTCAGCGTGTGCTCACCCGACATAAGTTTGATTGAGAATCAGGCAATGAAGAGCGGCTTGAGGTGTCGATCAAAAAGATTTTCAGTCACATTACGGGCGACCGCAGGTTCGCACGCTTCCAGCATCTCGATGTAGCGGTCGCCCATTTTGGCCGCGACTTTGTACCCGACGTGCAGCAACTGCCGGACGTGCAGGTTGTACTCTGCTTGCTTCGCATTGTGTCTCAATGCATTTGAGTATTGCTCCGACGACCAACCGCTAACTTCGGCCTTTGGCGGCAGCCGGCTGCGATCGATATCAATGACCGCAGCGTAAGGCGCGCATAATTCGTCGATGTGGTCCAGGGCTTCAGCGTAAATCTCTTTGGCCATTTGCAGACCGGCGCCGCCTGATTCAGCCAGTCCGATGATCTCTTCGAGCCAGGTCGTGCCGGCAGTCTTCACGTGAATGCCGGCGCCCGTCTGGGCGAGTGCCTTGCGAATGGATTCGTAGATCGAAAACTTGTCGCTCCCTGAATGAATACTCAGCTTGAGGTTCGGCGGCAGATCATAACGGGTGACCGCGTAGGCGATGACCGCCAGATCCTCGTTGAATTCTTTTTCGAACTGGGCGATATCACCGACGTAGTCGACGCCTTTATTGAACCGACCGGTGAATTTTGGCGCGATCGTCTGCGCGGGAATTCCTTCGTCGGCAATCGCTGCGAGAATTACGAGTAGTTCGACCGGCGTTTGCGGAGCATCGGTTTCGTCCATCGAAACTTCAGTAATGAAATTGCCCTTCCCTTTAGTTGACTCGATGTGTCGGTAAAGCGCACTCGCCTCCTGGACGGCTTTCAAATATTTGGCAGCGGTCCTCTCGATGTCACCACGCGTGGTTACAAAAGGCGCTTCGATGTTCGGAATGCTCGTGGTGCCAATCAACTCGGGATGCCGGGCAATGAATGCTTCGATTTCATCACTCCTGGCAGGTTGTCCGATGGCCTCGGCGACATCGAGCGTGTAGAAATCCGACGATGCGACGAAAGCGTCGACCGTTTCCGGACGGATATGATCGGCGTCGATATAGAATGGACCGGTCCAGTTCAATTTCCGAATCGCTTCCTCAGCCGCCGTGCGAACGCTCGCCGGGCACGAGCCGACAATGGCATGTTCGCGATGAGACTTGTTCCACACCGGCGTGACGTTGACGCCCAGCGCTACTAGCTGTGTGCAGGCGCGCAGCTGCGCGCTGGCCTGATGTGCGAAGCGATCGCCCATCCCAAAAGAATATTTTTCTAAAACTAGCGAACCGTTTGACCGCATGTAATTAATCTTTTCAGTTGTTAAGAGCGCAGCAATGTTTTGTTTGCTTTGTATTCGACAAGATCGCCTCACGTGACATTTGCTGGTTCGAGACGAGGCATAAGGAGATGGATCAATAATAGAGCGATCAGGTAAACCGAACCGCAAACGATGAAAATCGGAACGTAATTGCTGTGCGTCCAAAGCAAAACATAACCCGTCGCGGCTGAGAACAACATCCCGCCGACTGCTCCGGCCATACCGCCGATCCCGACAACCGAGCCCACAGCGCGACGCGGAAATACGTCCGACGCCATCGTGAAAATATTCGCTGACCATCCCTGGTGAGCCGCTGCCGCCAGCGCGATCAGCAACACGGCCGTCCACATGTTCGTCGCAAACGCCGCGAAAATGACCGGCACGACACAGCACGCGCAGGCAAGCATTGCCGTTTTGCGGGCGCGATTAACCGTCCAGCCACGCTTGATGAGCATTGATGATAACCAACCACCACCCACACTGCCGCCGTCAGCGATCACGTAGACGACGATAACGGGCAGACTCAGTTTGGAAAGACTGATGCCATAATTCTTGTCGAGAAATTTCGCCAGCCAGTACAGATAGAACCACCAAATCGGATCCGTCAGGAACTTTCCGATCGCAAAGGCCCATGTTTGCCGATGCGGAAGCAGGCTCGACCAGGAAATCTTCGTGGTCGGCTCTGAGGGGTCACTCTTAATGTAGGCCAGCTCTTCCTGGGAGACTCGCGGATGTTCTTCGGGCCGACGATAAAGCGGTAGCCAAAGCAGCAACCAGAGAAAGCCCAAGGCGCCGGTGGCGACGAAAGCCATGCGCCAACCGTAATGCCCGACTATCCAGGGCACCGTAAGCGGGACGATAATCGGTCCAAGGTTCGATCCAGCGTTGAAAATGCCGGTCGCCAACGCGCGCTCTTTTTTCGGGAACCATTCGGCCACGGTTTTGATAGCCGCAGGAAAGTTTCCGCCTTCGCCCAAGCCTAATGCGAATCTCGCCACCGCAAATCCAAGGGCCGAT
>DATANL010000616.1:0-11194 GCA_036266295.1 Pyrinomonadaceae bacterium
CACGGTCGGGTTTCTGATCCGACGTTGCGTAATTCGTAGCTACTTGATGTCGGCCCAACCCTTTTTCTTCGCAGCGTCCCAGTGCAAAGTTACTTCTTTGGTCTCGATCAGATTTAAGTCATACCACTCCAGGGCGTTGTCGTCCTTGTCCGTCACTTTCAAGTCCCAATGAACGTGCTTATCGCGATCATCGAAGGTGATCTTGACACTCTGGCCGTTCGCCAAAGTTTCCCGTCCCAGCACATCTTCCTGCCACTCACCGGCGCTGTGTGGCGAAACGAAGACCGAGTGAATCTCAACGCCCGTTTGATTGTGCAGGATGAAATCCTGTTGCCCTTCACGCGCTAACGCGGTAGCGGTAACGAACGTGGCGAGAACTGCGAGGGCCAACGCGATTCTAATTCTCAAAGTGAAGTGCTTCATAAGTGCATCCTTTCGTAATAATCATCAGCCAAAAAAGCGCGAGCAATCAGCATTCCGTTCGCGGCATCAGCGATCCGCATAAACCGGCTCACACGCGCAAAGATCGCGATCGTTATGTTTCAGCCTCGGCTTCGCGCACCGCCGCGGGAGTCCTGTCCAAATTCGACTCGGCCTCGTCCTGTCTCTCGTGCAAATGCGATACCGACCGGTGCAGCCGCTTGAACTCGTCCTGCAACCGTTCGAGTTCTGAATCCGAAAGCTGTTCGAGATTGACCAGGCCGGTGCGCGCGCCTTTGACGCCCTTGATCAATTCATCCAACTTCAGGTGGATGGCTTTGGCGTCGCGGTTTTGCGTGTTCTGAATCAGGAAGACCATCAGAAACGTGATGATGGTCGTCCCCGTATTGATCACGAGTTGCCACGTGTCTGAATAATGGAACATGGGACCGGTGAGGCCCCAAATTACGATCAACGCGACGGCGAGCATAAACGACCACGAAGTGCCCACCATCTGAGATGTCTTCTGTGCAAACTGTCGGAATAATTCATTCATGATTTATTAATCCCCTCAAAAAAATGATCTAGCGCGCGTCCGCTTTCGGGAACATCACGCGATCCGGCGCCTTATTAAGTTCAGTCAAGAGCTTTTTAATTAAACGAGTCTTCACGCGGCCGGCTTCCTTCGGATGAACGAGATAACGGACGATTGCATCGAGCCACGTGTTCGCATTGACGCGAAACAACACTGATGGATATTCACGGACCTCCAGCGAGTTGACCGGTGTCTGCGCCAGCAACTCGCGATAGACGCGTATCTGCTTCATCATCGATTCGCCGACTTCCTCGGCTGCAATTCGCTGCATCGTGTCGGCGATAAATTCCAGGTCGGCGTTGTAAGCGACGCTAAACTTCACCTCGTTCCACACGTAAGGAAAGAGCGGCCAGGTGTAGTTGTAAACGGTCGAGCCGAGCACCTTTGAATTGGGAAACTTGATGATGCGGCCGGTCGGATGGTCCGTCGAAAGTAAATCGCCACCGCCAAATTCCCACAGCGTCGTATCGAGATAGCTGACGTCGATCACATCGCCCGTCGCTTCGCCAATTTTGATGCGATCGCCGACGCGATAAGGTGAACGCACCAGAATGTAAATCCATCCCAGGAAACTCGTGACTGGAGTTTGCACGGCGAGTCCGAGGATGATCGAGAACAGACTGATCGCCGCGACCGTCGTATACCAATTTTGAATGACCGCAGAAACGACGATGAAGATCATCAACAAGCCCAGCATCAGCTTGGCCACGCGCCTAAGGTTGTAGCGGGAGACGGGACTGTCGATGCGACCCAGCAAATAAACGTCGCCGATCTTCGCCACCGCGAGCAGCAGGACGATTGCGATTGCGCCAAGATCGACGTTCTGGATTCTTTCGATTAGCGTAGGATGCTTTGCCGCGAAGCCGAACAAACTGAATTGCAGAACATAGTAGAGCGCGGCCAACCCGAGCATGACGATGACGTGAGTGGTCAGGACCAGCTTGTCCTTGGTTTCGGCTTTCGGCTGATCCTGGGGGGCGACGGGGCTGGCTTGCTTTAGCGCGCGCTTAACGTCTTCCTGCTTTTTGACCTGTTCGACTTCGGTGCGCAGTTCGTTCGCCATTCTTACAGAATCCTCACGAGCGTGTTGATTTGGTGTCTTGAAACCCGGTTTGCTCGATGCGATTGTGGAAAGGCACTCGGTATGCCATAGACTGTTTGGCGAGCTGATTATGCCGAAGCCAATCAAAGACAAATATGCCATCGCAGCCGCGCTGCAGGAGATTGGGACCTTGCTCGAGTTGAAGGGCGGCGAGTATTTCAAGGCGCGCGCTTACAAATCGGGCGCGCGATCAATCGCTGAAGTAGGCGAAGACCTCGGCAAGTTGATCAAAGAAAATCGGTTGACGTTCGTGAAGGGAATCGGCTACGCGCTGGCAAAGCAGATCGAACAGCTTTACACGACCGGCGAATCTTCGATGCTCAACGATCTGCGCGGGCAGATGCCGCCGGGAATCGTCGAGCTTTCCAACGTGCGCGGACTAAGCGTCAAGAAAGTCGAGCGGCTGCATGAAGCGCTCGGCATCGCCACCGTCGAACAATTGAAGGCCGCCGCCGAAGCAGGGAAGCTGCGCGAGGTTAAAGGATTCACCGCGAAGACAGAGCAACGGATTCTCGAAGCGATTAATGCGAGTGAGGAGCCGAGCGGCGATCGGCGAATTCACATTCATCACGCACTGCGCGCGGCGGAACGCATTATTGAATATTTGCAGACGTCACGCGCGCTGATCGAAGCAGAGATTGCGGGTGACTTGCGGCGTTGGCAGGAGACAGTTTCTGAAGTGGTGATTGTCGCCAGCGCCAAGAATCCAAAACTGCTGGTCGATCATTTTGTTCGTTTTCCCATGGTCGTTCGCACCGAAGAAGAATCGCGCGCGCACGCCGTCGTTAAGTTGAGCGAGGGCTTCAGAGCAACGTTCCTTGCGGTCACGCCGGATCAGTTCGCCGTTACCTTATTGACTGCGACAGGCTCGGATGTGCACTTAAGGAAGCTGGAACTCGTCGCTGCCCAGAAGCTGAAAGGGCGACCAGGATCAAACGGCGTGTCAGAAGCCCGACCGTCAGGGAGGGCCTCGCTGCCCTTGCTTACGCGCGGGCTTCTGACACGATCGGTGACGAATGAAGCAGCCATTTATCGCAAGCTCGGCATGCAATACGTGCCGCCCGAACTCCGCGAAGATCTCGGCGAGGTTGAAGCTGCGCAACGCCAGCAGCTGCCCGAGGATTTGATCACGAGCGAAGACATCCGCGGCATGGTCCATTGCCACACAACCTATTCCGACGGCAAGCACAGTGTCGAACAAATGGTCGCCGCCGCCGAAGCCCTGGGGATGAAGTACATCACCATCACCGACCACTCGCCGACTGCCTTTTATGCCGGCGGGCTGAAAATCGATCGCCTACAAAGACAGTGGGAAGAGATCGACGAAGTGCAGACAAAGACGAAGATCAAAATCCTGAAGGGCACGGAATCAGATATCACCGCCGACGGTTGTCTCGACTATCCTGATTGGATTCTCGAACAGTTCGACGTGATCGTCGCCAGCATCCACGCGCGCTACAAAATGGATTCTGCCAAGATGACCCAGCGCATCGTGAAGGCGATGCGCGAGCCGGTCTTCAAGATTTGGGGACATGCCCTGGGAAGATTGATCGAGAAACGTCCGCCGTTTGACTGCGACGTCGAAAAGATTCTCGATGTGATCGCCGCCTCGCGCGCCGCAGTCGAAATCAACGGCGACCCGTATCGTCTCGACATGGCGCCACATTGGCTGCGCGCAGCGCGCAGACGCAAAATCAAATTCGTCATTTCGGTCGACGCACACTCAACCGGAGCGCTCAATAACGTGAAGTACGGCGTGGGAATGGCCCGCCGCGCTTCGATCAGGCGAGGCGAAGTCCTCAACACCCTGGCAGTCAAAGCTTTTCAGAAGGCCGTGCGCCCCGCATGACGACCCGGAAGGGCGGCCACTTCTGTAACTTAAGATTAACGTGCGTGATCCTTGCAACCTCCACTCAACTCAGGCATGATGACGGTCGGTTAATCCTTCTCTCGCGCATCAACGGTGATGCGCCCCGCGCATAAAACGATTGGCGCCGGACGTTCGGATGATTCGAGAGTGGGCTTGTTTTATTGACTCGAAGGCTCTTGAGTAAAACATCCCGAACGGAATTGCGCGTCTGGCGTCGCCGAAGCTAAATCCGACAACAGCTTCCTGGTCAGACTAAAAGTGGAGAAGGTTCGTCGCGCGCTGCAATATTCAGGAGGAATTGGTTCTTGGCGAAAGATGATTTGATTCCGGCTGCGGGAATCATTGTTGACAAGCAGCCCAACGCGTTTTTCAAAGTTCGGCTCGATAACAGCGAGCATATTGTTTTAGCGGCCATCTCAGGTAAGATGCGGAAGCACCGCATCCGCATCCTCGTGGGTGACCGCGTCAGCGTCGAAATGTCCCCCTATGATCTGACGCGCGGTCGGATTACTTACCGTTACAAATGAATTGTGGCGGATCGTGTTTAAGCGAAAATCATTTCGCTATTTTCAATTCGTTCCCTTTCCTGAAACTTTTGAAGTTTCAGTTCGTTTGTGACAGCAACCAAAATGAAAATCCTGCTGGTTAATCCAGAATTCCCTGAGACCTATTGGAGCTTCCGCCATGCACTGCCGTTCGAAGGCAAGCGTTGCGCGTTTCCGCCACTCGGACTGTTGACAGTGTCCGCGCTGCTTCCGCCCACCTGGGAACGGCGTCTGGTCGATCTCAATATCGAAGAGCTGAAGACTTCCGACCTCGATTGGGCCGACATGGTCTTTGCCACGGCGATGCTGGTGCAGGAGCAGTCGCTGCGCGAAGTCGTCAAGATTGCCAAGGCGCGTGGCAAACGCGTCGTCCTGGGCGGGCCTTACGTGACCAGCACGATCCAGGAATTGCCGGAAGCCGATCACATCTTTCGCGGTGAAGCCGAACAGACGCTGCCGCAGTTTATTGCCGACCTTGCGCGCGGAGAGACGAAGTACATTTACCAGGCTCCGGAACGGCCGGCGTTGGCCCTGACGCCGATCGCTGACTTTGGTTTGGCCAACATCAAGCAGTACGGCGCCATGTGCGTCCAGTATTCGCGCGGCTGTCCGTTCTCGTGTGAATTCTGCGACATCATCGAGATTTACGGCCGCGTTCCCCGGACCAAGAGTAATGAACAAATGCTCGCCGAATTTGATGCGCTGAAGGCGCTCGGCTGGCGCGGCACCGTCTTTATCGTCGACGACAATTTCATCGGGAACAAGAAGAACGTTCGTCAATTAATGCCGCATCTTGCGCGTTGGCAAAAGGAGAACGGCTACCCGTTCGAGTTGCTGACCGAATCGAGCCTTAACCTCGCCGACGACGAAAAGCTGCTGGCGGAAATGCGCGAAGCCGGCTTCAATCGCGTCTTCATCGGTATCGAGACGCCGGTCGAAGAAAGTCTGCACGAAGCGCAGAAGTCGCAGAACCGCGGCAACCTCGTGGACCAGGTGCGCACCATTCAACGTCACGGCATCGAAGTAATGGCCGGATTCATCGTCGGCTTCGACAACGATCCCGAAGACATCTTCGAACGGCAAATCAATTTCATTCGTCAGAGCGCGATTCCTCTCGCGATGGTTGGACTGCTCAACGCTTTGCCCGACACGCAGCTTTGGAAGAGATTGGATCGCGAAGGCCGCCTGCTCGGTCAGGATGCTACGGGCAACAACACGGTCTGCACCTTTAACTTCAAGACTCGCCTGGACCCCGCTTTCCTGGTTCGTGGTTACCAGAGAATCATGACGACGATCTACGGTTCGCGCGAATACTATGAACGAGTGCTCGATTCGCTCGGCCGCACATCTCACACCAGTCCCGCCGGGACCTATACCTACAGTCTGCCGGCCGGACTCGCGGCTTTAATGAGAATTCTGTTTAAGCTGGGAGTGATCGATCGCGAGCGAAAAGAATTCTGGCGCTTCTTCGTTCAGGCCCTCATCAAACACCGCACCCGACTAGTCGATTCCATGCGTCTCGCCGCCGTGGGATATCACTGTCGTAAATTGAGCGAAGTCTACGGCGACAATTAATAGAGCGCCATCTGCCTCACACCGCAACCAGCCGACTAATTCTGCCTTGCTTAGTACTTCTCAGCCCGAACGACGTGTAAGGCACGCTGTCTTTAATAAACCACATTGACCGCGCCGTATGGTGATCTCATGAGAGCGGGCGTCGCTCTCATGACTGGCGGGCGCGCTTCATCGACATGCGAAGAGAACCGGCCGGAGGTTGCCATGATGGCTTCCGCGCCTAGCACCTCGTCGATGATCCCGCGCCCGTCAAGTTTTGTATTTCGCTACGTATGAATTTATTGCTAAATGTTAGAATGGGTGCATCGAGGTCTTGCGTATGAATATCAAAGATGTGGTCAGCATAGATCCTGACCGGATGAGCGGAGCGCCATGTTTCACCGGAACGCGGGTTCCGATCAATCACCTGTTCGAGCACTTGGAAAACGGCGAGACGATCGATGAGTTTCTCGATCAGTTTCCCACAGTGTCGCGCGAACAGGCTCTCGCAGCGCTCGAACTATCGAAAGACTCGCTATTGACTCAGTATGAAGCTGCTGCTTGATGAGTGCGTCACAAGATTTCTCAAGCGTGACCTCCTCGGGCACGAAGTTCAGACGGTCGCAGAAGCCGGGTTACGTGGATTAAAGAACGGCGCATTGTTGCGGGCAGCGGCTAGCAGTTACGATGTTTCTAATTACCGTCGATAGGAATCTGGAATATCAGCAGAATATTCGCGGCTCATCTATTGCCGTGATAGTTCTGATTGCCGGAAGCACTACTTACGAAGATTTGAAACCTCTCGTCCCGCGTGTACTAGAGGCGGCAAATAGAATCAAACCTGGCCAAATCGTCGGGATTAGTTAGTAATGAGCAGCTGTCGAACCTTTGTGGTTCGGTCTAATCGAGCGGGCTCGCCTATTGTTACTCGCCGTTGTGATTGGTAACGGCTCGTATGATTGGTGACAGCTCGGTAGACTATCCAACCTTCCGCTTTTTTGCTGCTGCGGGTTTCGCTTTCACCAGCGTAAGCGCGGCTTTCTTCTTCGCGGCGGCGGGCTCGGCCTTGACCATCGGTTTGCGCGAAGAGGCCTGCAGGCTCTTCTTCAGCGCGGTCATGATGTCGAGGCGGGGGAGGTCTTCTTCCTTTTCAAATTCGGCGACCTTCTTGCCCTTGATCTTCGAATCGATCAGTTTGCGCAGGGCTTCGTGGTAGTGATCGACGGTGTCGACGTCGGCGAACGACGTGACCATCTGTTCGACGAGGGTGGTGGCCAGGGCCAATTCCTTCTTATCGAGTTTGACGTCTTTCTCGACGTCGGGAACTTCGGCGACCTTGCGAATCTCTGCAGGGTAACGCAGCTTCTGCAAGACGATTCCGTTTTCCAAAGGAAACACTGCGACCAGATCTTCACGATCGCGGAGCACTACTTTGGCGAGACCGATCTTGCCCGTCTCTTTCAAAACCTGTCGCAGCAGCGCAAACGGTTTGTCGGCCACCGCGCCGTCAGGTCCCAGGTAATAAGGCGAATCGAAGAAGGTCGTTGGAATCTCTGAGGTGTCGACGAAGCCGATGATGTCGATGGCCTTCGTAGTCTTGATTTTGATCTTCGCGATCTCGTCGGGCTCGACAATGGCGTAACGATCCGATTCGTACTGATAGCCTTTGGTGATCTGATCGTTGGTGACGATCTGGCCACACTTTTTGCAACGCTTGTCATAGCCGATCGGGCCAAAGTCGTCGCGGTGCAGTTGGTTGAATTGGACTCTTTCGGAAGCTTCAATCGCGTTGTAGACGCGAATGGGAATCGCAACCAGTAAGAAGCGGATGTGGCCTTTCCAAATCGATCGCATCGGGAACCTCCGGAGCAACAGCCCGCAGCTTGGGCTATAACGCAATCTGTTAGATTGCGAATCACCAGGACTCCGCAAACTGACAGTTTGGGTTACGTCAAAGAACGCAAATCAACAATTTGCGCTACAGACACAAACGCGGGCCGTCGCCCGCATCTTCGAGCCTGATTGGCTCGGCCCTCGGACCAGCCGGGGGCAGAGAATTATCTGCCAGTTGGCCCATCAAGTAAAGAAGTTTATTTTCCAGCGCTAATCTAAACGGACGTGCATCATGAAAATGCTTGTTCCAAGAAAGTCTCTATCCATTCTTATCGTAGTCCTTAATGTCAGGGCGCAAAGGACCCAGCAAAAAAACGCGAAAAATCTGGGACAGCGGAACGCCGTGTGGTCTTTCCTGCACGCCAATAAAACTCCACAGAAAAACAAGCAGCGGCCAAGCGATGGCCCCGCCATATAAGGTCGACACCATCCAAAATGAATCGTTCAAGTGATCGCGAATAGGAGAGAATTCAACGAGTGCGAAAATCGTCAGCGCAACAAAAACCAGCAACACCGGTCCGATGAATTGGGAGCGTCGTAAGATTGTTTGCATTCGTTCGCTTTGAACCAGATAGTAGCTCATGTTTCGACCGAAGCCCTGCCGATCGTCTTCGGTTAGCAAATCAAGCTCTCGCCGGCTCAACAGCAAGCGCCAGTTGAAATTTGAGGTCCGCCATAGTTGTTCCTTGGCCCGCACGCTTCGAAGAAACTCAGTATCGTCCGTGGTCCGTTTGTCCATTACAAGAGAAGTAGCCTGGGGATCGAACGCGTATTTTGCCAGCACCTCTTGACGATCGGCTTCGAGAATTTCAGGCATGCGGAGGTTTTCATCGCCCGCGATTTGCTGGGCCGTGGCTTCTACTTGGGCAAGCATGGTGTCTGAAGCTCCGGCCGGCCCGGTCGCATCGCCAAAGGCAGCGAGTACTTCCTCAAACGCATATGCAGGCCGATAGGCAATCTCCATCTTGTCCCAATACTCGCGAGGACGTGACTGCATTTCCGCCGGTAAATAGTTTTTGAGTTTTTCCCGGGCAAAACCGCGCCCCACTTCAAGTTTCAATTGCTCGGCGTTTTCGATACGCGTCGCCACGGGGTAAAACTGAATCCTGGATCCGTCCACGCTACTGCTGCGATATCCGCGAATCGCCTGCAAGATTGCCGCGACTCCTTCAATGCTTTGCCGGTTAAGGGTAAAAAACGCTACCACCGTTTGCGGCATTTGAATCGTGCAGATGCCGGACGTATCTGAGACTCCGGTCCGACTATCGATGAGTACCCAGTCATAACGCTGACGCAAATGCTCCTTCACCCGGGACAAGATTTCAGCCCCGCCGAGTTCATAGAACCTTTTCCAGTCGAAGCTGTTGACGCGTTCGCTATAAGTGGCGCCTTGCCGGCCAGCCCCGATGAAATCGATATAACCGCTCCGTGTTCCGCTTCGTTTATCTTTTGGAAAAAACCTTGTGTCCAGACGGCGGATTGCGTCGTCAACTGACTCGGCAACTTCGGCCTTCTCGTCTGAAGATTCGCTGGAGATCGTTTTTCCGAAGGCCGCAGTGGCGAAGCTCCAGAACATGTCGATGAGACCGTCTGTTTCGAACAAGTCTGGGTCAACCAGGAATGGACGGAAGTAGCGGTGTAAGCCCGGAGCCTCCAAATCCCAATCAATCACTAATACTCGCTTGCCGTTTGCCGCCATTATCCAGGCAAAGTTGGCGAGCGCCATCGAGCGGCCAGTTCCGCCCTTATATGAATAGAAAGTAGCGATGCGACCTGGCATCTTCAGCCTTCCCCTCGCACACCTGTGAGTATTGGTAAGCCTTCTGCGCCTGGGGCGGTGGCTGTGCTCATCGTCAGCAAGCGCCCGCGTGTATCAACGAATACCTGGCGTAAAATCGCTATACGGGCGTCCGGCGCGTTGGGCAGAACCACGAGGCGCGACGGCAGGTTATGATCGCGCACCAGGGTTTCCACATTAATTGCACTTTCATGTTCAGAGAATATCAACGCGGGGCCGGTCCATGAGGCGGCTCGAATCGTATCCTCAATTAAGCCGGCTGCGAGTGTCGGAGCGGGAGCGTTAGGCCAAATGTTCGAGTCGATCACCAGCGCGGTCAGGATGCGTTTTTGCGAAAGCTTGCTTAACCGAGCGATTAATCCCTCAGTGTCGCCAGGCGCCGTGAGATTCGCGGCCGCGTGGAATACAGTCAATTTTTCCGTCAAGGCGGCTGAACGTATGTCTGCAATAACCGAGCCGAGTGCTGGATCGGTCGCGGCCTTTTCATCGGTGTGCGCTTCGGCGATAAGTTGATCGGCGAAATCCACCTGGCTCCGATCAATCTCAAAGTGGCGATTAGTAAGATAGAAGGCGACGACGGAATCCAGCGGGCGAGGCATTACCGTTTCCGCGGGAGCCGGTTGCGGCGCGACAATCGGTCGCTGACTAGCGAAATGCGTCTTCCAGTCGTAGTCAAAAGCATTTGAGAGAGTAGAAAAGCTGATCCCACGCGCCGGAGGCAACGTGACCAAATCGCGAATGCGCAAGGCGAACAATTGCAGCAATTCCGTGTAGTGCGGTTCGACCGTGACGCAGGCGCTCATGCCCTTTTTGCGGTAGCGCTTGATGGCTTCAGTGCGCTCTTCATCGCCTCCCGGATCGTCGGGTGTATCGTTGATCCGGCGAAGAATCCTGGGGATCGTTGACTCTTTTTTGACGTTAGAATAATAAGCCCTTTCGTCCATCCAGCGAATTGGGAGGACATTTTCAACCTCGGTGAGCGCTTCATTTGTATCGATTCCTATGTTCTTGCTTCGCAAAAGAAAGCCGAACAGCTCCTTGCCGCAGTTCTCCCGGTTGAAATAGGTTGGCGTCATAATGGCGATAAAGGCGCGATCCGTGCTGAGCGGATCACTCAGAAATTTATCCCAGTCGGCGCCTTGACGAACTTGTTTATCGATTGTGCCAATTCGCTCGACTTCTAAATCTACGCCGGCGTATTGAGCGACAGTTTCGACGAGATCGTTGAAAAACCTTTCAAGATATTCCGTGCCTCGCATTTCGCGGTCCTGCCGCGAGTGTGAGAAAAAGAACGTGGGGATGTCTCTGGGCATGTTGTTACTTCGCAGAAGATTCAATCAGCAAGTGAAGCCAACCTGTAAAGTACGCAACCATGTATGCCGCGATCAATCCCAGATACACGGGCCAGATTGCCCAC
>DATANL010000617.1:0-10100 GCA_036266295.1 Pyrinomonadaceae bacterium
TGCAGGATTTGTAATTCATCCTGCCGGTGATCAGCCGATTGGTTATTGAGCAGGGGTTCACCAGTCAGCCATGAGGACGTCCCGTGTTCGTCGGCGAAAGCGCCCGGTCCGTTGAAGGCCCCGATGTCGAGTTTCGCAAAATAGGCATTCGGGTATTGCCACTCGTCAAACTTGTCAGCCGGGTTACGAGAAAGCGACCGCGCGAGACTGGCACACACCGAGTCCGTCAGCGGCTGATTATTTCGATTAACGATGCCGGCGATCAGTGTCATACGTGCTCTCCCGCAAGTCTGCGTACCGGCGAAGGACGGCGCGGCAAAGCCAGCGACACGCCCGTGAGCCAGGCTTCAAATTCGATCGGCGCCATCGTGTTGTTGTCGAGGAAGCGCGGCAAAAGCAGCGGGTGCGACGCGCGCGAAGCGAAGCCTACTTCACAGGTGGTGGCCGATTTGATTCCGGCTTCATTCAGCCACGGCAGAAACCTGCGCGCATAGACGCCGCTCGGATAACAGAAGTGTTGCGGATTGCGCCCCGTGATTTCTTCAATGCAGCGGCTATTGTCTTCAATCTCGCGTTGAAAAAGATTGCGGTCGAGTGGAGTGCGATGGCGATGCGTGTGCAGTTGCACGTCGACGCCGCGTGCGGAGAGTTCCTTCGCTTCGGCCGGCGTGACGTTGTGAATTACGCGCTGCCTCAGCAGTTCTTCATAATCGACGCCAAGCTGCGCCGCGAGCGCCGCCGCCCGCGCGTCCTTTTCTTCGGCCGACAATTTTTGCTGCGCGGCAAACTCGCGAATCTTTTTCAGAACTGCTTCGCGGGCGTCGTTTGTCGCCAGGTTCACACGCGCGTCTTCGCCGGTAAATTCTTTGGCGCTGAGCGTGCGCGCGCGGCCGCGCCACAACAGATATGAGCACATCACATCGAACACCGGCCGGTTGAAATAGGAATAGAACGTGGTGAGATAAAGCGTGACCGGAAAGCCGAAGTCGCTGATGATCGGAAACGCGCGATGATAAAAATCGGCAAAGCCGTCGTCGAAGGTCAAGGCAACTGCCCGGTCAGGCAAATCATTTTTGTAAAGCCGTTCGACTGCCTCGGCCAGCGGCAACACCGCACAGCGCGAACGCTGCAATTGCTGCATGCGCAGGCTCAACGTTTCCGGCGAAACGTACTGCGAGCCGTTCCATTCGTGCTCGTCCCTCATTGAAATCCCGTGATAGGCGAGGATCAGCAGACGCTGGCGACGCCAACGACTGTCCTGCACCAGCGCCGAGACGCCGGTCGATTTCAAACTTCGCAGAGTGACTTGTTTGAGCTTCTTCAACATCGCGGTTATTTCAAAGCAGCGGCGGTTAACGATTGGGGATTGCGTTTGACGATCAGGAGCAGAACTTCAGTGAGATTCCGGATTGCTTTGCGGCCCGTCGGGAGAACAGAGAAAATCAGCAACGTCACGGCGAAAGTTATCGCGAACGTCACGCTGAGACGCCCCACGAGCCAGGACATATTCGCCAACCAGGGCCGCGCGACTACGACCGCCCCGAGCGCGCACAACGACGCCGCGGCTGAAGGCGTAATCGTGTGATAGAAGTCCGACGCGCGAATCGGACCACTGCGGCCGATGTACCAGAAGAGCAAGGGAGTCGCGATGCAGAGATCGCTGATGGCGTAGGTAGCGGCAACTCCTTTTGCGCCCCAGGGCAGGCCGGCGATGATCGAACCAACCGCGATTACCGCGCCGATGATTCCCCAACGAAACAGGTCACGCGAACGTCCTTGCGTGGAAAACAGCCACCACGAGGTCTTGGTAACCGGCTGAATGATCGCCGCGATGCCGAGCAGCATGAAGATCGTCCCCGTCGCTTTCCACTGGGGGCCGAGGAGAAACAGCACCAGCCAATCAGAGGTCGCAATCATGAATGCGCCCAGAGGCATCGTGATCATCACCAGCTTTTCGAGAATCTTTAGATATGCATCGCGATAACGCTCGGGCGAATCAGCCAGGCGGCTGAGTGCCGGCACGGCCACCGAGGCCAGCGGAGCATTAATCTGCTGCATCGGCATGAGCAGCATTTGATAAGCACGCGAGTAGAGCCCGAGTTCATACGCGCCCCAAAATTTTCCGATGAGCGCGTTATCGGCGTTGCGCGCGAAGTACTGCATCACATTGAAACCGGTAACGTTGCCTCCGAACTTGAGCATCGAGCGCACGCCCGCGCCGCGTCGCGGTAAGCTGGGCCGCCAGCGGCACGCCGCCCACATCCCGATAACCGACACCATCGCCAACACCAGCTGATTGATGACGAGGGCCCAGTACCGAGCGCCGTACATTGCCGAGACGATCGCGGCCGTTAGACCGATCGCCATGGCGGAAACTTCGATGATGGCAATGATCGTAAATCGCATCTGCCGAATGAGGATCGCTTCGTGCTGAATGTAGAGTCCGGTGACGATGATGCTCCCGGCATACCCGATCGTAATTCCGATCAGCCGCGGCTCTTTGTAGAACCACGCTGCCAGCGGCGCCGCCGCGATGGTCACCAACATGATTGCCGCGCTTAAGGCCATGTTCATCCAGAAAAGCGTGGTGACCTGTTGATGATTAAGATCGGACCATTGAATGGTTGCGGTCGAGAGCCCGAGATACTGAAACATGCCGAGGAAGCCGACGAGGATCGCGACCATGCCGATCAAGCCGTAGTCCTGCGGCGTCAACAAACGCGCGAGCAGAATTGCCGACAACAGGCCCAGGACAAACTTGCAGATCTGCGCCGCGAGCGTAACCACGCCGCCGCGCGCAGAGCGTTTACCCAAATCAGCTTTTAAATGTTCGGTCCGAAAATGATGATTGCGATCGTCCCAATCATCGTCGTCGGTAAGCTGGGGCACAGTTGAAGCTTCGACTGAGGTCATGCTGAAAACGGATTCGCTTGGATTCCTTGTGGTGGGCCACCGGGGCGGGACAACTGCCACGGACAGTATACAGGATTAAGGCTGTGCCGAATCCAGCATTATTTTCGGTGCGGCGGAAAAATTGTGACGTACGCGACGGCGTTTGTCGCTAGAATCTAACGCAGGTTGCGAAAGCCGCGCAGCCGGGAGCCGAACCTGACAAAAAACGTCACTCACCTGCGACTTTTGCAACTCGCGCCGCGCGTGCCCTGGCCGCTCGACACCGGCGCGAAACTGCGTAACTACAATCTCGCGCGGGCTCTGGCCGAAAGCATGAGCGTCACGCTGATGGCCTTTGGCGAAGACCCTTCGAATGATCGATTGAATGAAGCCTATGAGCGGATCGTGACTGTGCCGCGCAGCGAAACGTATTCCGTAGGCAACATGTTGCGCGGCGCAATTGGCCGAACGCCGCTGCCGCTGCTGAATTACACCACGCCCGCAATGACCGTCGCGCTGGAACGATTGCTGGCCGAAAATGAATTCGATCAAATTCAAGTCGAGAGTATTCATTTGATGAATTACCTGCCCGCGTTGCGCACCGCACGCAATCATCCGCCGATCGTTTGTGATTGGCATAACGTCGAATCCGATCTGATGCGGCAATATGCCGGACACGAGAGGAACGTTGCGCGGCGCACCTATGCGCAGCGGACCGCGCGGCTGATGGGCGAAGCTGAGGAACGGGCGCTGAAAATATTCGACGCGCACATCGTTGTCAGTGAAGTCGACGCGAAACGGTTGCGGTCAATTAATTCAGACGCAAAGGTTTTTGTGATCGAGAACGGTGTGGATGCAGCGTTCTATGGAGGCGAACACTCAGATACAAAGAATCGAATCGTGTTTGTGGGTTCGATGGATTACCACGCGAACATCGAGGGCGCAGCGAGTTTTGCCCGGGACGTCTGGCCCATGATTCATCAACGGCAGCCAGGTCTGCGGTTCACCATCGTCGGGCGCAATCCACCGGCAGCAATAACCGAACTAGGCTCGATGGCCGGCATTGATGTAACTGGAAGCGTGGCTGACGTCAGGCCGTATTACCGTGAAGCCCTGGCGGCGGTGGTGCCATTGAACGTCGGGGGCGGCAGCCGTTTGAAAATACTCGAAGCCATGGCTGCGGGCGTGCCCGTGATCTCGACAACACTCGGCGCTGAAGGTTTGGATGTGAGCGATGGTGAAAATATTTTGTTGGTGGAATCGGTCCCGAAACTCGCTGCGGCGATTTCCAAGCTGATCGATGATCCCGATCTGCGCACGCGGTTGATTGCCGGCGGCGGGCAGCTCGTGCGAACGCGTTATGATTGGTCGATGCTCGGCGCAAAACTGCGCGACGAATATCAAACCTTGCTGGGCGGACCCGAACGCGACTGACGGCGGTGAGATCAACGATGAAGATTCTGTCAGTTGTCGAAGCCACCAACGTTAACGCCGTTGCGAAACTGGTTCTCGATTTTTATCGGACCGTCGATGAACTGAGTCGTTCTCAGGACAACTTGCCGACGATTGAAGGCTCAATTGTCACTTTCGATCGTGCGACGAGCGGCGCGCCGCCGAACGACTTCATTGCTGCCATGCAGGCCGCTGGAATCGACCTGGACATAATTCCTGAACGCGGCCGTTTTGATTTAAGCGTCATATCGGCGCTGCAGAGTGTTGCGTCGAAACGCCAGCCGGAAATCATCGTCACCAATTCAGTGAAGTCGCATTTCGTCATGTGGCGCTCGCGGCTGTGGAAGAAATATCCATGGGTTGCATTCCATCACGGTTACACGACGACCGATCGCAAGATGCGTCTTTACAATCGCTTCGATCGCTTCTCGCTTCCCCGGGCGGACCTGGTCGTCACCGTGTGCCACGCGTTCGCGCGCGAACTGATGACCGTCGCGCGGCTGCGTCCGGAGAAACTGCGCGTGCAACACAACTCGATTCGTCCGGCGGCGCCGGCCGCTGCCGCAGACGTGCGTGCGTGGCAAGAGCGACTCGGCATTTCAAACGACCAGCAGGTGATTCTTTCGATTGGTCGATTATCGAAAGAGAAAGCACATGCGGATTCGATCGAAGCCTTGCGTCTTTTATGCGGGGCGAATCCCGATCTAAACGTGAAGCTTTTAATCGTCGGTGATGGACCGGAGCGCGATGCGCTGAAAGCGGCGGTCCAAGCCCGGGGAATGGCTGAACGCGTTAGCTTCGCAGGACAAGTGAAAGACGTTCAGCCCTTCTATGCAATGGCCGACGTGTTCGTCCTGCCATCGCATAGCGAAGGCTCGCCGAATGTTCTGCTGGAAGCGATGGCCGCGCGCGTCCCTGTCGTAGCGACGAACGCCGGCGGCATCCCGGAAATCGTCGAGAACGAAAAAAGCGCTCTGCTCGTTCCCGTGAGCGATCCGGCAGCCCTGGTTGCGGCGATTAAGCGAGCGTTGAAAGATTCTGATCTGACTGAGCGGTTGGCTGAAGAGGCGGCAGCGGTGCTGGCGACGAAACACACGCCGGAGCAAAACTTTCGCGCACTTATCAAAATCTACGAAGATGCAATTACATTGCGGCAGCGTTAGTCGGATTATTGTAGGGGCAGGGCTTGTCCCTGCCCGCGTTTAATAATCGGCGGACGTTCCATAAATGAGCGGGCGGGGACAAGCCCCGCCCCTACAGTAACGCAACCCTACTCAGTATTTGGTCCAGTAATAAATCATTTTCACGTACTCGCCGGCGACCATTTTCCAGCCCTGTCGCTTTGACCACCAAAGCCACGGCGATGGAGTCTGCCATCCAGGCGGCGCGCTGTCGATGCCAACTTCGATGCCGCTGCCTTCGCAAGCCCTTTGGATGGACCAGAGCGCGCGTCGCGAGTGATAACCCGAAGTGACGATCAGCAAACGGTGCAAGCGATGCTCGACGGCAAAGTCACGGACGAGCACACTCTCACCATAAGTTCCGAGCGCTTGTCCGGGAGCCAGCTGGATCTGAGTTACCGGCACGCCGTCCTGCTGCAGGCGGCGCATGCTCAATTCATAGAACATCGGATTTCGATCTTCGCGATTGTCCCAACCACTGAGAACCCCGTCGTTGGTCAGCACGATCAAAGGCGCGCGCCCTTCGCGATAGAGTCTTGCCGCCCAACTCGCGCGTTCGAGATAGGTCGACGATCCGCTGAGAATGATGATCGCGTCGGGTGACGGCACTTCGGCGCGGACTATTAACAACCGCGCCGCAGCGAAGGCGACAAGCGGCGCACACACGATTAGCAACAAGACAAAAACAAGAAAGCGACGGCGGCGCGTCGCTTTTCGTTCGGTGCGGTATTGTCGCTGGCCCATCATTGGGATCTTTTCCATAGTCCGGCCGCTACGGGATTGCTGTCTTGGCGTGCGGGACTTTGAGCTGAACGCCCGCTCAATAATTCGTCATAAAGCTCGAGCGTGTTTCGCAGATGATGTTCGCTGGAGAATTTCGCTGCCACGATGTTACGGCCACGTGCACCCATCGCGCGCGCATGGTCGTCATTTGCGAGCACCTGAATTATCCGTTGGGCCATTTGTTCATAGTCGCCGCTCGCTACGATGTGACCGGTTTCTCCTTCGACAATTGCTTCGCGCACGCCGCCGACATCAGTCGCCACGACGGGCAAACCGGCGGCCATGTATTCGAGAATCGCGTTCGCAAAGCCTTCCGCTTTCGAGCTCAACACCCCGACGTTCGACCCGTGCAGCAACATTGCCACGTCGTCGCAACGGCCGATGAAGTGCACGTCGTCGGCGATTCCCAGTTCGGCCGCTAATTCACGGAGGCCCGGCATGAGTTCACCTTCGCCGGCGATGATGAAGGCCGCGTCGGGTACGGCGTGGCGAACGCGCGCGGCCGCGCGCAGGAACATCGGATGGTCCTTCACGGGATTACGCAGGTTCGCGACGATGCTTATGAAGCGCCGGCCGGATGGTAATCCGAATTTTGCCAACGCGTCCTCGCGAGAAACGCCGGCCGGAATCTGCAATCGATCAAGATCCAAACCGTTGTAGTGCTGGATGACTCGTTTCGGATTTACGCCTTCCCGAATCAGCATGTTTTGCACGACGAGGCAGTTGGCAATCACGCGATGGCCCATCAGGAAGGACATGCGTTCGGCGCGCTTTTGCAGCGACGAGCGAAATCCATCCGTCTCGCCTTTTGACGTAACGCGCGCCGGTACGCCCGCGAGAAAGCCGCCCGTCATCCCGAAGATATTGGTGTAAAAGCAGTGCGTGTGCACGACGTCGATTCGATTTTGTTTGACGTAGCTGACAAATCGCCGCAGTTGCTTCGCGAAATTCAAATCATAGAAGCTGGTCAGCGGATATTCATGAATCTCGCCGATGCCTAGTTGCTCTGCCTCCTGCCGGAGCGATCCACGATCCTGCAAACAAGCCAGCCGCACGCACACCGCGCCGCTTTCATGAAGCTGCCGCAGCAGTTGCAGCGCCTGACGCTCGCTGCCTCCCTGCTCAAAGCTATCGATGATGAATAGTACGTTTGGCTTCATCTAAAATCTTTGAATCTCAGTCTATGAATCTCAAATCTTGAATCTCAAATCTTTGAAATCAATCTTTTGAAATCTCAAATTTGAAATTTGAAATTCGGACTACCTAATCGGCTCCCAACGCGCATACTTTTCGCCGCGCAAGAACTGAAACATTGCAATCACCGACGCCACATTCGCCAGCACAAAATAATGCGGCAGCGCCAGCAGACGGCTGCGCACGCCAAAGTTTTCAAGCAACCAGGAGATCGCTCCGCACATGTACCCGAGCGATTGGACCAGAAACAGCGCGCGAAACATCGTCGAGTAATTGGCCAGGACCGCCGATGCCGCAAACAGCCCCATCAAAAAGAACGGCACGAAGTAACGCATGACTTTGTGCGACAGCAGCTGAATGCCATACAACCCGCTGTGCAGCGGATTCAACATCGCGCGATGCCGCCAGAGATCAGTGAACGTTTGCGCGATGACGCGAACGCGCATCCGCAGTTCGTTGTCTTGTCGTTGATTTGTTTCTTCCGCGCACACTGCCTCAGGTTCATAAATCGCTCGCAGTCCCTGTTCGACCATCTTGGTGGCGATGATGAAGTCGCTGCAGGCTTCGTTGTAAAGCGGCACGTACGCCGATTTCCTGACCGCGTACAGACATCCCGAAACACCGATGAGCGAACCGGCGTTGCTCTCGTGTCGCTTCAGGAAAGTTTCATAACCCCAGTAGCTCTTCGCGCCGCGGCCGATATGCGTGTCCGCGGGATCGACGTAAACCAAGCGGCCGCCCACACAACCCACAGTCGCATCCGCGAAGTTCCGCACGATTGTCCGCAACGCGTCGGCCTCGTAGAGACTCGTGGCATCTGAGAACACAATGATTTCGCCGCGCGCTTTTTCGACAGCGGCGTTTTGCGCTGCGGTCTTGCCGAGGCGCTGTGGCTGGCGATGCAGAATTACCCCCTGGCCGTGGAACGATTGGACGATCTCATCGGTGCGGTCGTTTGAGCAGTCGGACGCGACAATGATCTCCGTCAGCTCGCGGGGGTAATCGAGCGCCAGCGTATTCTGGAGCTTCGCCGCGAGCGCGCGCTCTTCGTTGTAGGCCGTGATGATTATTGTCAGCGAAGGAGTGAAATCACTGCGCCTGACCTTGCGCGGCCGCAACGCGCTAATCAGGGCGATCAACGCCGGGTAGCCGGCGTAGGTGTAAACGAGCGCCGCCGCACTCGCCCAAAAAACAATCTCCGCCGTGAATTTAAAACTCATGCTATTGCCGGGTGCGCAACATCGTCGGGGTGAACCTCAACGGATGATTGCCGCTTCTTCTTTTTCTCAACGACGACGACTCTCCCCGTCTCGGCTTCATAAATTCTGCGGAAACAGACCGCGTATCCGACCAGGTAGTAAACATTCCAGGCATAAGCCATCGACAGAAAGAAACTGGAAACCATGAAAACGATCAGCGATGCCTGCAGACCCAGGGCCAGATAGAAAAAGTGAGACTCGTCTTTCGCGGTGAACGTCTGTCGCACGATCGTACTTAGTTTTCTAATCGGCGTGATGATGAACATCAGGTACAGACCGAGCGCAATCATGCCCAGCTCGGAGGCCACCTGGGTGTAAGAGTTGTGAGTGACCAGCCCGTTGTATGACATGTTCGGTTGGTAGTTTCCCATGCCGATGCCAAGTAGTGGATGACGCAGGGCGACGTACAGCGATCTCAACAATTCGCCCCGACGCGCGTCTGCCGATCCGTTTGGATCGAGTCCCGGCATCAAGATCGAGAGTAAGCGATTGCCATAACCGCTGGGCGCGAGGACGAACATGCCCAGCGCGCCTACGATCAGCAGCGCGAGAATCTCAAACTTGCGTCGCCTGCCAATCTTCAGCGTGAAGAACACCGCCACCACGAGCACTCCGAGAAAAGCGCCGCGCGAATACGAGAGCACAATTCCGAAGAGCATCATTGCCACGCAGGCCGCATGAATAATCTTCATGACTGCGTTTTTCGATCCGAGGCAGAAGGCCAGCGAGATTGGCAGCGTGGTTACGAGGTACAGCGCCAAATCGTTGGTGTTGCCGAACAGGCCCGAGCCGCGACCCGCAGCGCGATAGCCTTCGACCACGTTGAGGCCGAGACGATAGTCATTCATCGTCTGCAGACTGAGCACGAGCGCGGTCAGCACGGTGAGCGCCAACATCCAGTTCAGTCGCGAAGGCGTGCGGACAACGTTGACCACAACGATGAAAATCAGAACGGCGCGGACGAAACTGTTGGTGAATTCAGTCCAGGCAAATAGCGGGTCGATGGCGAGGGGAATCGACGCCAACGCCGTCAGCAGGAAAAGGAGTGCCAGATTAACTTCGGTCGGACGGGCGGTCAGCCTTCCGTCGATCGTCAGTTGCGTGATGACGAACATCGCCAGCGTGATGATTCCGATAATCAGCGCCAGCGATCTCGTTGCGGCCGAGGGATAGAACTCAGCGGGTCGTGCATAAAGCACCGCCGTGAATAAAAAGAGCAGTGCGAACGAGAACGCGTGCCCGCGCTTGAGAAATGTCGTTGGGTCGATGACCCGATCGAGCAGCGCCGGAGATGGGGCGGGCGAGGACCTTACCAGAGCGGGCCGCTTTGCATTCAAAG
>DATANL010000618.1:0-6519 GCA_036266295.1 Pyrinomonadaceae bacterium
GATTGCTGCGATTCTTATATTAGGTACGTTCGCAGCCGCGCGCCATGAGCTCACCGCCAACTGACGCGACTCAAGACCCCCGGACCCCGGCGCCGCTCGCAGGCGCAATCGCCAACAACTCTTTTTCGACAGGTGTGGGACGCACGATCGCCATCGCGCGCAACGCGTTTCGCGAAGCTGTGCGCGATCGCGTGCTCTACAACCTCGTTCTGTTCGTATTGCTGTTGATTGCCGGAGCGATCTTCCTCGGCGAATTGTCAGCCGGCCAGGAAACTAAAATCATCATCGATCTTGGTTTGAGCGCGATGCTTTTGTTCGGCGCCTTCATCGCGATCTTTGTGGGCGTCGGCCTGGTCTACAAAGAGATTGAGCGCCGCACGCTTTACGCGATTCTCTCGAAGCCGATTGGCCGCGGCCAGTTTCTCGTCGGCAAGTACCTCGGTCTTTGTCTCACGCTGCTGGTCAATGTAGTCGTGATGGGCGTCGGCGTCTCGCTCGCACTGATTTACATTCGGCGGGGCTGGGATCCGCTGGCCGCGAAAATCTGGCCCGCGATTCTGCTGATTTACTTCGAGCTAACGATTCTGACGGCGGTAGCGCTGTTGTTTTCCACCTTCTCGTCACCGGCGCTTTCCGCCTTGCTCACGTTTTTTGTTTTTCTCATCGGACACTTCAGTGGCGATCTGAAGAACCTCGCCGCTACCAGTTCGAGCGCGTCGGCGCGGGTCCTCTTTCGGGCCTTGTATTACCTGCTGCCGAACTTGACGACTTACAGCATCATCACACCCGCGGCGCACGGCGTCGCGCCTGATGCGCAGACGATGGCGCTGGGCGCAGCTTATGCCGTTGTCTACATCACCGTGGTGTTGGCCGCGGCGACGATGATTTTCAGCGGGAGGAATTTCAAATGAGAAAGAACATCCTGCTGCTATGTACCATCGTCGTCGCGCTGACGATTTCAATTGGATTGGTGCGAGCGATCGATGCGCGCAAGACAAATGCGCGAGAACAGTTCGCTGATGACCGCCTTTATCTCAATCCCAACACCGCGCGCCGTTTGGCGCTGGCCTTCAACGGTCTGGCGGCTGATTGGTACTGGATGCGTTCGCTGCAGTATGTCGGCAGAAACATCGTGACGTATGAAGAGAACCACGCCGAGAGTTTCACCATCGCCGACATCGATCTGCATTTGTTGCCTTCGCTGCTGCGGGTGACCACCGCGCTCGATCCGCAGTTCATCGCTCCGTACGAATATGGAGCGATGGTTTTGCCCGAGGTGAATTCAGATGAAGCCATCGCCTTGGTCAATTCCGGCATCGCGAACAATCCTGCGACGTGGCGCTTGTATCAACATCTGGGCTACATCTACTGGAAGCGGCAACAGTACGACGAGGCCGGCGCGACGTATGCCGCCGGCGCAAAATTGCCGGGCGCGCCGGACTGGATGGCGGCGATGGGCGCGCGCATGAAAGCCCAGGGTGGATCGCGCGACGCGGCCCGCGAAATGTATCAACACCTGAACGAATCGACGATCGATCCGGCCATCAAAGAGATGGTCGAGAAACAGTTGATGCGTCTCGACTACCTTGACCAGCGTGAGGCGATTCGTAATCTGCTGACTGCATACAAGGATCGAAACGGCCGTTGCGCTTCGTCGTGGCGTGACGTCGCCAATGAATTGCGCGCGACAGGATTAGCGCTCGAAGCGCGAACCGGCGCCCCGTTCGATCCATCGGCAACGCCGTATGAGTTGATCAAAAACGGCTGCGACGTTGGATTGAATATCAACACGAAAGTGCCGCTGAAATAAGTTTTGAGTTTTGAGTTTTCAGTTTTGAGTTAGGGATAAGCTGGACAGGACCTCTTAAAAGGTGAAGTGAAGTCAGTTCAAAATTCAAAATGCAAGATGCAAAACTGAAAGCCGAAACTGAAAGCCGAAAACTGAAAACCGAAAACTGAAAACTCAAAACTATTTTGCGATGCCGATAATCGAAATCAACAATCTAACCAAAGATTATGAAGTCGGATTCTGGCGCAAGCGGAAGGTGCGCGCGCTGGACGGACTCTCGTTGTCGGTTGAACCGCATCAAATCTTTGGTTTCCTCGGCGCGAATGGCGCGGGCAAAACCACGACGCTCAAATTGTTAATGCGGCTGATCTTTCCCACGAGCGGCTCAGCTCGCATCCTCGGTCATGACATCAGCAATGTGTCGATGCACACGCGCATCGGTTATCTGCCTGAGAACCCTTACTTTTACGACTACCTGACCGCACGCGAGTTTCTGATTTATTCCGGTGAGTTGTTTGGCTTGGATAAGGCTACGCGGACCGCTCGCGCCGAACAGTTACTGACGCGCGTCAACCTCGATCGCAAGAGCTGGGACCGCCAACTGCGGAAGTTCTCGAAAGGAATGCTGCAGCGCGTCGGACTGGCGCAGGCGCTGGTCAACGATCCTGAGATTGTATTTCTCGATGAACCAATGAGTGGCCTCGATCCTGTCGGCCGCCGCGAAGTGCGCGATTTGATCGCCGCCCTGCGCAGTGAAGGGAAGACGGTCTTCATGTGTTCGCACATTCTTTCGGACATTGAAGTGCTGTGCGACAGCGTTGCCATTTTGAAGGACGGTAAGACGGCGCGATCCGGATCACTCGAAGAGTTACGCGCTCAGGAAACCAGTGTGATTGAAATCCTGGCTGCCGGGCCTGACACGGCCGCGCTTCAGCAGATTCTTTCGAACGACGCCAAAGTAACGTCCACGCCGAGCGGTATTCGAATAGAAGTCGGAGATGAGCGACAAGTCGATGAAGTACTGTCAGCGCTCAGGAAACTAAACGGAAAATTGATTTCGGTTCAGCCGGTGAGACAGTCGCTGGAAGATCTTTTTCTGGGTTAGTGCCTTACGGTCGGGCTGCTGTCACGCTATCTCAAAATAAATCCCGTCACTTCCATCTTTACATTCGCGCGATCGTCGGTGTCGGCGAAGCCATCGATGATCACGGTGATAGGCGTGGTCTTATTCGGCAACAGTTCGGCGGCGCTTCCGGACGGCACCACGATCCGCGTGCGTTGTCGCACCGGCTGATCCTGGTGATCGATGGCCGCGGCCGTTACTTCCAACCCGGTAATGGTCTTGCCGGTGAAGTTGCGCACCGTGGCGCGCAGCGTCATCTGAATGTCGCCGAGGCCTCGCTTCGATTCATAAGCACAGAATCGCGAACCGTCTTCAGGACAATCTCCCGGATCGTCGAGCACAATCAATTTGCTGTACTTGTCCCAATCGGCTGAGCCTTTTCGGATGGCGCCTTGCAGCGTCGCCGGCGGCGTGGGCGCGGCCGACTTGCGCATCAGCAGATAGAACAGGCCGCCGATAAACACCGCCGCGATTGCGGCAACGACTATGATTAAAGTGGTGCGAGATTTCTCTTCCGCGAAAGTGCGATCTACAGGCATAGCTGCCGTGGCCTGGCCTCCTGTCCCCATGTTTTGGTTAGACGCCATTCTACCGCACGTGTTCCTGCTTTGCGTAGAATCGCGGTGAACAAATGAGTGGCGCTCGCTATAATCTGGTCTGTGAAAGCGATTGAAATCACGGCCGAGCGACCGGACACGATCGATGCTCGACAACTGCTGTCCGAACTCGACGCCTATTTGCTCGATCTGCCTTACCCGGCTGAGAGCCGCCACGCGTTCCCGGTCGAAAAGCTTCTGCGCGAGCAAGTCGCATTTTTCGTCAGCCGTTGCGATGGTGAGTTGGCCGGCTGTGGCGGCATCAAGTTCCATCCTGACTTTGGCGAGGTCAAGCGAATGTACGTGCGTCCTTCATATCGCGGACATGGTCTCGGGAAAGCGATGCTCGACCATCTTGCCGGATACGCGCAGCGGCAAGGCCTCGAGGTGTTGCGGCTGGAAACCGGAATTTACCAGGTTGAAGCCATCGGGCTTTATGAACGATATGGTTTTCAACGGCGCGCGCCGTTCAGTGAATATAAAGTCGATCCGATGAGTCTGTATTTTGAAAAGGCGCTTTAGTTAACGGGAGGGCTATACTTTGCCGCCGCCCTGCAAAAGGTTTTAGAATCGAAATATGAATTGTCCTGTTTGTAAATCAACGGAATTATCATTGAATCAGCTGGAAGCGAATCTTTCGTCGCAGCAGTGCGGGAACTGCCGCGGCAATTGGATTGCCGGCGCGGAATATTGGAAATGGGTCGAAGACCACAAGTCCGATCTCGCGGAGAGAGTTTTTGAGCATGAGACGCTGTCACTCGCCGAGCCGGGCCTGCCTTTGGATTGTCCCGAGTGTCGTTTTCGCATGGTGAAATACCTGGTCGGTCGAGGTCTTAGCTTTTCAATCGATCATTGTCATGGGTGCAAAGGCATCTGGCTGGACGGCAACGAATGGGAAGCTTTGAAGAAGCGGAACCTGCATGACGATCTGAACCTGATGTTCACGTCGTTCTGGCAGAACGAGGCGCAACGCCTCGAGCGCAAAAGGAAGATGGAACAAATTTATATCGGCAGGTTCGGTGAGGAAGATTATGCCGAAATCAAGCGTATCCGATATTGGCTCGATACCAAGACGAATCGGGAAGAGTTGATTGCCTACCTGATCGACAAAGCGCCGTTTGATATTTAAAAAATCATGAGTGATATCGATAGCGGAAAACTCTGGTACCACCCGTACCTCGATGTGTTTTTGAATCGTTGGTATGCGAATTATGAGGAAGCTCGAGGGTCGCTCGATAATCATGGCGGCTTTCTCCTGCCATACCAAAAGCACTTCTTCATTTGCCAGCCGGACGTGATCACCGCGCTGGGGCTCGATCCGAATGATCCTGATTGGGAGAAGATTGGTTTTGACTGCGCGCATCCCGCTGATGCGGCGGCGTTCGAGCGATTGCGGGAGAAACGCGCAGAGGTAGTTCGCAATTCCGAAACGAGCTAAGCCGGCGCGGTTGACTCGTAAACTTCTTCCGTCCTCTCGACCATCCGTGTCAGCGAAAACTGATCGCGCGCGACGGCCCTGGCATTTTGGGCCAGGCGCCCGCGCTCGGCTTCATCGTCTATCAACTCTTCGATAACTCGAGCGAGCGCAGCGACGTCGCCCACGCCGACCAGCCGCCCGGTCTTCTCTTCATCGATTGTTTCGCGTGCGCCTTCGGAAGCAGTAGCCACGACCGGCACGCCCGCCGCCATCGCTTCGACAATTGCCAGACCGAAAGGCTCAGAACGCGCCGCGGAAACGAATAGATCGAGAGTTGAAAGGAATTGCGGCATGTCGTCGATCCAGCCGATTAATTTCACAGGGTCGCTAACGCGCAATTCGCGAATCAACTTCTCGAGCGCGGTCCGGTTTTCACCTGATTGAAGCTTGTCCTCGCCGGCGATCACGAATTCAACGTCGGGCCGGTTTTGCAGGACGAGAGCCGCCGCGCGGACGAAGTCTTCATGTCCTTTGATAGGCGCAAGGTGTCCGGCCGTGCCGACACGCAGTTTGCGAGCAGCGCGTGACGGATCAGCAGTTTCAAATTTTGCGAGATCAATCCCGTTATGAATCGTCACGATCTTATTCCCGTCGAAGATCGATTGCGAACGCAGGGACTCAGCCACCGCGTGCGAGACGGCGATGACCCGCGATGTCGGTCGCAGAGTTAACTTGTGGATGCGATTCAGAGGAAAGAGGACATGGCGCGTGAGCACTAACCGCGCCTTCGATCTGCCGCTGGCCAGCGCGGCCAAAGGGTAATCGCGCGCCACGTGCGCGTGCACAATCTCGATGTTCTGCGCGCGAACAAATCGCGAAAGCTTCATCGCGGTCGCCAGGTTGAGCGAATTGCGCAGCGGCAATTCGATAATATTCTCAGCGGGCACGGATGACAGCGTGGCCCGCACCGGTGATGACGGGCTGAGAAACGCGAACACCTGGTGGCCGCGTTGCGCAAGTGTGTTGGCCAGATCGGCGAGGTGTCTTTCGCCGCCGCCAATCTCGCGGGCAGAGCAAATTTGCAGGATGCGCATCGGCTGAACGAGCTCTCGATTGAGCGCGGGCATCCCTGCCCGCCAAGCGTGCGAAGCACGCTCAGTTTTTGGTTCGCGCTTCGCGTACGTGCGGGCAAGGATGCCCGCGCTCCCAGCGAGAGCCCCGCAGAATCTAACACAGCTAACTTGAGCTTCGCTCGCCGCGTGTAGTACAAGCTGATTTGTTGTCCACTCAATGACCTCAAACGCCACACCTGCCAACTGCATCATTTGCCAACGCGCGCTGCTTCATCTCGGCGAAGATTTCGCGGGGAAGCAAATCTACCAATGTAGCGAATGCGATTACGTCATGACGCCTGCCGCACCGGCGGAAGATGCCAGCGAGTTGTATGACGACCCCGAGTACTTCGACGGCTGGGGTTGTAACATGGAATTTGATTACGAGCGGTTTGAGCCGGCCGTCCATCGTCAGGTCGAACAATATCTGGACTACCTAAAGCAACACACGCGCGGTAAGTCATTGCTCGATGTGGGAACCG
>DATANL010000619.1:0-1934 GCA_036266295.1 Pyrinomonadaceae bacterium
CGGTTGATTCAACTGCGAAGACCACGTGCGACCGCCGTCAAACGAAACGTTGGCCCCGCCGTCGTTGGACTGGATCATGATGTTGCCGTCCTTCGGGCTGATCCAGATGTCGTGATTGTCGCCGTGCGGCGTGCGAAATACTGCGAACGTCTTGCCGCCGTCGGTCGATTTGTAGAAGCCTTCGGCGCCGGTGTAGACGACATCGGCGTTCGTTGGGTCGGCGCCGAGGGCTACGTAGTAAAACGGACGCTGGATCATCGCGTTAGCGATTTGCGCAGGCTGCGATTTCATCGCCGTCCAACTCTGGCCGGCATCATCGGATCGATAAAGCCCGCCGCCTGGCAACGCTTCGACCAACGCATAGATTCGATCCGGTTTCGCGGCGGTAACCGCAAGATTGGCCTTGCCGACCAACACACCGGGCAGTCCAGTCATGATCTTGGTGAAGTGTTCGCCGCCGTCGGTACTCTTGTAGAACCCGCCTTCGCGTGCACCGCTGATGATGGTCCAGGGCTTTCGCTCGAGCCGCGACATCCATGCGTATACCACATTCGGATTGCCGGGCTGCAACTCGATATCCATGGCTCCAACTTGATCCGAGACAAACAAAACTTTCTTCCAGGTCTGTCCACCATCAGTCGTCTTGAATACACCGCGTTCTGAATTCGCCTTGAAGGCATCACCCTGCGCCGAGACCCACACCGTATTCGGATCTGTCGGATGGATGCGCACACCGCCAATCTGTCCCGCGTTGTAGAGCCCAATGAACTTCCACGTCTGGCCGCCGTCAGTCGATTTATACATGCCGCGGCCGGTCGAAACGTTGCTGCGCACATCGTCCGATCCAGTGCCGAGATAAATCACATTTGGATCGGAATCAGCGACCGCTACGCAGCCGGTCGATCCCAACGGAACCTTGCCGTCGGTGATCGGCACCCACGTCACGCCGCCGTCACTCGTCCGAAACAAGCCGCCGCTGGCCACGCCCATGTAGAAGGTCTTCGGCTGCGACGGCACGCCGGTCACCGTCGTGACGCGTCCACCACGCGATGGCCCAACCAAACGGTAGTGCAATCCGTTGAAGAACGCGGGGTCGACTGCCGGCATCATCGGCGCGCGCGAAGCTGTCTGCGCCTGAGCGAAGGTGCTGACGACGAGCGATAGTAATAGAGCGGAAAGCAAGATGAATCGAGGCATGGGCTCCTCCTGAAACAATTTTTCCGAAACAGGCGGCGAGATTTTATCGCATCGAACGCTTTTCCTCGATGAAGCGCGATCACTTCGCAATCATCCACGGAAAAACGTAGGCCTGTAGCATCACGAGCAATCCAACGAGCCCTGCCAGCGCCAGACTGTGAAAGAACACGCGCCGCAAAATATCGCCTTCGTGTCCTTCCCAACGAGTGGCCGTGCTCGCAACAACGATCGATTGTGCGTCGATCATTTTTCCCATCACTCCGCCGGAACTGTTCGCCGCCGCCATTAAGATTGGACTAAGGCCGACTTGCGAAGCAGTAATCTTCTGCAAGCTGCCGAACAAGACGTTCGACGAAGTGTCAGATCCGGTTAACGCTACTCCCAACCAACCGAGCATCGTGCCGAAGAATGGATACAACCATCCGGTCTTGGCGAAAGCCAACCCGAGCGTCGCATCCATCCCTGAGTAACGCGTGGTGAATCCGATCGCCATCATCGCGGCGATCGTCAGCAATGAAACGCGCAGAATGCGTAGCGTCTGCCAGTACACGCGCAGCATGCCGACGAACGAATAGCGCATCACAAATCCGGCAATGATCGCCGCGATCAGAATTCCGGTCCCGGCTGCGGACAGAAAATTAAAATTGAAGACCGCGGCTTCCGGTGTTGCCTTTGCGACCACGGGTGGTACGCGCGAGATGAGTTTGTCCAGGCTGTAGATCGGAATCTTCGGCGCG
>DATANL010000620.1:0-7259 GCA_036266295.1 Pyrinomonadaceae bacterium
CTGAACATCGTTAGCGGTTAGACTTCGACTTGTTCCCCCACATCCATCCCAATGACCGTTAACCATCTTACCGGGGTTTCCCCTCATGATACTTTGATTACCAGGACAGGTTCCGTCCGGATGAGCAATTCCATACACGTGGCCCAGCTCGTGCTGAATCGTGTTGGTCAAAGCTTCGAGCGAACGTAAATCCGCTCCCACAGGCAGGTGTATGGTGTAGGGACCGGTTGGACCTCCGGTAGTCACCGCACAATCGGTTACACTGGAATCCAGAACGATTGTGATTTGGGCGCTTGAGTCGGTCTGTCGCAGATCAAAATAATAATTTGCCTTAATGCCCGAAACGTCGGTCGCCGAGTTCCACCTGCTCAGACCCTGATTGACGGCGTTCCACACATTCGCTTTGGTTTGACCCGAGCCAGGGCTCGTGTCCCAGCTCCCGTCAATCCTCACGCTGATTGCCGGACGACCATCGATAGTCGCGGGCTGTCCGGCTGTCGCTGTGCCATGCATAGGCCTCGAATCAGCATCGCACGAAGGGCAATCGGCATAAACAATTCCACTCAGAAACAAAGAACCTAAAGCAAACACTAAGATCGAATACAGTATGATCCTCATAATAATTCTCCTTAATCAAGCCGACGCAGCTCAACGAACTTGGCTTGTCGGACAGACTCCAACCGACTGCGACGAATCGCAGCGCAGAGTCACTAAAGTGAGCTCACTGCTTACTCACAAAGCCATGGCTTGTGCGTGCAGTAATCCTGATAGGGCGTGCAGTGGCAGGTGGTAGAGTTCCACGTACCGTCAGCATCCAGACAATTTTGCTGTTGAACCGGGTCGCATGAACTAGGCGGAGGCGGATTCAAAACTGCCCTCATCTGGTTCAGAGACATCCCATAGCGGCTGGACAGATCAGCTTCGTAGACGTTTAGGATTGGATTCGTCGGATGCATGATCGAGTTGGCATCAACCGAATAGGCGCCCGACGGCCCGATGCTCAGCTTGCCAACCTGGCTGGCCGTGTCCAATTGCATAACGAACATATAAGTTTCAGACGGAAGAAAATCCGGAAACTCAGGATTCTGCGAGGTCAGAAAAATGCCGTTGTACGATAAGCTGCCGCCCGGTTTCGCCACCAGCATTTCATTCGCCTGAAGTGGCAACATCTCAGGCGGTGCTGTGGGAAAAGGAGGGCAACCGTCGCAGGAGATGATGGGCTTCTGAGACAGCGTCTCGTTAATTCTGAATTTGTACCAGGTCTGAATGTCACGGTCCATGAAAGTCGCATAGCTCTGCGAGCTTACGAGCTGCGCCGTGACCACGGTGTAATTGGCCAGAACGTCATCCCACGTTTCCGGTTCATCATACTCAACGCGTGCTGAGCCGAAATTGTAGGCGTTCGCTCCGGCGGCTTGTGCTTGTTCCGCATACCAGGCGAGGGTGTTGGCTTCAGTCGGCGCTTGAGGCACACGAGTCGCCCTGGTAATTGAATTTTTGATAAGTCCTATTCCCAGAACCAGGGACAGGATCGATGCTAGTAAGATGAATTTTTTGTTCATACTCAGCTCCTTTTGCTTGTTAAATACTTCGTTAAGACAAAACTCCGTCTGCCCCAGTGAAATTAATCACTACAGCAGCAACTCTTTAAACTGCGCCTACCGAACTCAGGCCTCGGAAGTTCTCACTTTGATCGAGACGCTCTCAAATCCTGAGACGGCATTTAGGTACTTCTGCAAATCGGTTTTTGGCTAATTTGCGAGGTTGGAAGATTCGTGAAGAAATAGCTTACAACTTGTACCGCACCACATTCGCTCGAGCGGTCATCTAAATCACCACAGGTCGGGAACCCTATTGCCTCAAGCGAAGCAGCAAGATACAGGGCCGATGGATTTCTGTCCGTCGTCCGGACGACATAACTAAAAAAATATTTTTCAGAAATTCTTACGAGGGATCTCGACAGTGCCGGGGGGCGCGAAGTGGTTAATTGATTCCGTTACCATGCGATAACATTCGCAGGCCGTCCGTTCGAGCTCTCGACCATTGATAATCTGAATATTGCCGCGACGATAATCGATCAGTCCCTTGGCCTTGAGCGAGCTGGCTGCTTCGCTGACTGTCGTTCGACTGGATCCCAACATGTGAGAAAGCGCTTCATGTGTCAGTGGAATCGCGTTTGAATTCACTCGGTCGCGACTGATGAGGAGCCAGCGGGCCAATCTCTGGCCAATCGTGTGGAAGGTGTTACAGGCTGTCGACTGGGAGATTTGTGAAATTAAGGAGTGGGCGTAGCGCAAAGTCAGCTCCTGCAACGGACCACCTCTTTTGAACTCCCTGACCAGAGTATCTGTCTTGACCCGCATCGCCTTAACCGGAAGCTGAACTTCAATGCAGTAAGGAGCTTTGTTTATCCCCAACAGGGCCGGGACTCCAATAAAACCCTCGTTTCCAACCATGCTGATCTCGGCAGCAGACCCATCTTCAGTAACTGCCAGCAACGAAATCATACCGCTGTTGATAAAGAAGCAATGGGTCATTGAGTCACCAACGCCATAAATTACTTTGCTTCGCGGCAAGTCAATCAACTGAAGATTTGAAAACAGAAGCGGGTACTGTTCCGGTGAGAGTGCAGCAAGAATCCGATTTGTGCCAACGATCTCGGACGTGTGGGAGCTGGACACCGATTTATCTCTACTTCTGACTGTCCTCAATTACATAGCCAATCCCTGCCAGAATAGCTATTTTATAAACTTAGCAACTTTGGAATCTACGCCTGGTTCAGCGTAAGGTCAAGAATTTTGCAAGCAGCGTCGGAGAATGGCTGGGGAGTGTCTACCATCGTTAAATCTGTCACCGTGCATGAGACTGCTTTAACGACTTACACGCGCCTTGACACAGGCCGTGGCTCGGGACTATAAGGCTAATTGAAAAACGTGGTGAGTTAAGGCGACTTGCGGCCACGCAAAACAAACAGCTAAACAGCTCGGCGAGTTCCCAGACGAACCGAAAAAACTTCAAGACGGATTTGAAGTCCCGCGTTGTTTAGCGCGGGACTTTTATTATGGAAACCTTCCAACAACTTCTCGACTCGGACAAGGCTTACATCTTCGATGGCGCGATGGGCACGATGCTCTACACCAAGGGCATCTACATCAATCGCTCGTATGACGAATTGAATCTGGTCGCGCCTGATCTCGTCCGCGAAGTGCACGCCGAGTACGTGCGCGCCGGCGCGGAGATTATTGAGACGAACACTTTTGGCGCCAACGTCAACAAACTTCAGCCTTACGGGTTGGAAGCGAATGTCCGTGAAATCAACATCAAGGCGGCACGCATTGCCCGCGAAGCAGCCGGCAGTCGCGCGCTCGTCGCCGGTGCGATCGGTCCGCTGGGGCTGCGCATTGAACCGTACGGGCCAACTTCATTCGACGAAGCCAAGCAGATGTTTTCGGATCAAGCTTCCGCGCTGCTCGAAGGTGAGGTCGATCTCTTTATCGTCGAGACCTTCTCGGATATTTCCGAATTGCATCAGGCCATTCTGGCCGTGCGTGAGCTGTGCGATCTGCCAATCGTCGCGCAGGTCACGATTCAAATGGACGGCAACACTCTGTTTGGCGCAACGCCTGAGGTCTTCACCAAGCGGCTGGCCGAATGGGGCGCGGACGTAATCGGACTCAATTGTGGAGTTGGCCCGGCCATCGTCTTAAACGCCATCGAAAAGATGCGCGCGCTGACAGACAAGAAGCTGTCCGCGCAACCTAACGCCGGTCTGCCGCGCGACGTCGGCGGCCGTCAGATTTACATGTGCTCGCCTGAATACATGGCCGAGTACTCACGACGGATTGTCCAGGCCGGGGCCAGCTTCATCGGCGGATGTTGTGGCAGCACGCCGGCCCACATCAAGATGATTGCTGACGCGATTCGCCAATTCCATCCGCGCACCACGCAGGTGCACGTCTCGGAAACGGCAAAGGTCAGCGTGCGCGATCTCAAGCCACCCGAAGTCAACGTCGTGCCGGCCGAAGAAAGATCAAACTGGGCGCGCAAGATCGCCAAAGGCGAATTTGTCACCACGGTTGAAGTGCTGCCGCCGAAAGGCTGCAATCCCTGGAAGACGCTGGATGCAATTCGCCTGCTCAAAGACGCCGGCGTGGACGGCGTGAACATTCCCGATGGCCCGCGCGCACAGACACGGATGGGCGCAATGGCCACAGCCCTGATGGTGCAGAAGGAGATCGGAATTGAGCCGGTGCTGCATTACTGCTGTCGCGATCGCAACCTGCTCGGCATGATGTCTGACTTATTGGGCGCCGCCGCCCTGGGTTTGCGCAACCTTTTGGTGATCACCGGCGACCCGCCCAAGATGGGACCCTACCCCGATGCCACGGCCGTGTTCGACATCGACGCGATCGGTTTGACGAACATGGTTAACAAACTGAATCACGGATTGGACATCGGCAACAATCCGATCGGCGATCCGACGTCGTTCTCAATTGGCGTCGGCGTCAATCCCGGCGCCGTGAACATGGACGAAGAACTACGCCGCTTTGAATGGAAGATTGAAGCGGGCGCCGAGTACGCGATTACCCAACCCGTCTTCGATATCGAACAACTGCGCGAGTTTCTCAAGCGCATCGAGCACTGTCGCATTCCCATCATCGCCGGCATCTGGCCATTGGTTTCATTCCGCAACGCCGAGTTCCTGCACAACGAAGTACCCGGCGTGCGCGTGACTCCCGAAATCATGGAACGCATGCGCGCGGCATCGGCGATCAGCAAAGAAGAAGGACGTGATGAAGGCCTGAGGATCGCGCGCGAGTCGCTGGCCGAGGTGCGCGATCTGATCCAGGGCGTTCAGGTATCAGCACCTTTCGGCAACGTGAAATACGCGCTGGAGGTCTTTAGTGTGCTCGAGGGATTTGGCGCGACGAAGGCTGAAGCGCAAACAGTAAGCTGACCCCGCCCTCTTGATCCTGAGGTAATGGTTCGTTTTGCTGGGAACGCGGACGTCCCCGTCCGCAGTCAACGTAAGTCACACAGTTATGCGGACGAGGACGTCCGCGTTCCCAGCATTAGTTCGGTCGGTCTCAAAACCGCCACCACCATCCTGAATAATCCTTGACAGCATCGAGTCGTCGCGCCTACAGTCCACTCCCCGTCGCTTAAACATGGTTCGAGTTGCCTCGACCATCGACAATGACCTTGCATGTGCTAGCCCATCGGAGGACTACATGAAAAGAAGATTCTTACTTTCACTCGTTCTGGTGACACTCACTTTGGGATTAATTTGGGCGCGACCGCTGGCCAAGCGCGCTAACGCGGAACCGAACGCCGCGAAAGTCAGCGCGATGCCGAAAGCTGTCATGCCACTGCCGGCCGCACCTTCCAAAAAAGATCGCTGCGGGACCAAACAAGTCGACGAAAGCATCGCAGTTCAGTACGAGGCCTCGCTGAATAACTTCAATGCGCAGCGCGGTCCGGGTCAGATTCGCAAATCGGGTTCGGTCACTATCCCGGTGTTCTTTCACGTAGTTAATAAAGGTCCGGGAATCGATAACGGCGACGTGCCGGCCAAGTGGCTGAAGGACCAAATCAACGTGCTGAATGCGGCCTACGCGGGCGTTGATCCAACCGCAGTTCCGGGATCGACCAACACGCCTTTTCGTTTTCAAATGATTGGTGTCGATCGCACAACCAATGCGGCCTGGTTCAATTCGGCCATCGACTCGCCCGAAGAGCGCGCCATGAAAGCGGCTCTTCACGTCGGTGGCGCGAACACGCTGAACTTCTATGTAAACAACGCCGGCGGACTTTATCTTGGCTGGGCCACTTTTCCGTTCTGGTACGCGGGTGATCCGTTGCAGGATGGCGTAGTCGTCCTCTACTCGAGTCTGCCCGGCGGCGATTGCTGTGGCGCTCAAGTCTACGACCAGGGCGACACGGGAACGCATGAGATCGGTCACTGGCTCGGTCTGTTCCACACTTTCCAGGGCGGTTGCGCTGCGGTCTACAACGACTTTGTGACCGACACGCCGTCTGAGCGAAAGCCTAACTTCGGCTGTCCGGTCGGCGCGGACACTTGTCCCGGCGACGGCCTCGATCCGATCGAGAACTTCATGGACTACACGGAAGACCCTTGCATGTACCGGTTCACTGCCGGGCAATCCGCGCGGATGGAGGCTTTGTCTCTGCAATACCGCGGGCTGTGATCAGACGCGCGATACTCCCACTTCGTCTGGCGTTGCTCGTTATGCAGGTGTCGGGTCCTCCGGTAATTCGTCGCCCGACTCCGCTTTATCATCACGCTGATCAACTGGGCGGCGACCCGAGCTCCTTGAACGCCTCCGGCGGTGTCGCAACCATTGTTTTCGATTGCATATCGTAAGTACTGATCAGCAGATCGGGTCTCGTTCCCGGGCCAATAATGCAGAGCTTCCCGTTGGTCGGATCAGGCACGAGGTTGTTTGATGTTGTTACTTCAAGCTCAACTTCACTCTTCTTGGTTACCGCTTCCGCTTTGAGATCCTGGACTTTGCCCGCGGCATTTATCCATCCCGCCGATGAAGGATCCCTAAAGTTTGCGCCGGTCACGGTAAATTTGATCGTAGTTCCCGTGACCTCGGCGGTAACTGATTCGATCGTCGCGCCATACCTCACCACGGCCGCTTGCGAATCGGGGTTAACGATGGTCAGGGTGTGCGTCCCATCGAAGTAACGACTTGCTACCTTGGTGATGACGACACTCAACGCGCTGCACAGTTTCGGATTACCACCTGCCTCGGGCGTCTTCGGGTCAGTCTTGACCTGCGCCACCGGAATGTGTTCTTCGTCGAGTTGAAAAGTGGCATCAGCGTGAAGATTGTCGCCCGTCAGCAGGAACTCCAGCACAGGGCCCACGCCGTTTTTGTCGGTAGCTTTTCTGGTGACCTCGATACTCCGCACACTGGGCCCAGGCCCGCGCACCAGCTTGCCTCCGAGATAGCCCGCGGAACTCAGGCCCATGAGATAAATCAATCCGTCGGGCAGCTTGGGTAATTCATTTACGGTAGCCGGATCGGAAGCCAGAATCAGTGCGAGCACGCCGCCTGATGAAACGATTGTCCAGAGGAAAAACTGGAATCGCTCCGGCAGAACGACGCCGCCGGACGAAATGAAATCAGCCGGCGATGGGCTCTCGGGACCGGCCCCCTTTCCGCCAAAATGAGCGCCGATACCGGCGGCCACCACGCTCGTGCCGACGCTCAGTCCGAGCATGGTCG
>DATANL010000621.1:0-3239 GCA_036266295.1 Pyrinomonadaceae bacterium
CTGCGTCGTCGAGGTTCGCAATGATCGCCGTAACCTCGGGCGAGATGTTCTTGCCGAGGTTTGCTGCTTTTTCCATTGAGCCGCGCACATTGCGCATCAGCGCTTCGACTTCCAGCGATCGTTCCGGCGCAGCCTCTTCGGTTAACACCTGCAACTTCGCGTGCAGGCATTCGCCTTCGGTATTCACCGATTCAAGTCGCGCGCGCGATACGCCCTGAACCAGAATGCGAATGCGGCCGTCGGGAAGCTTCAGCATTCTCATGATCACGGCGACCGTGCCTACCTTGTAGAGGTCGTCCTGCTGAGGCTCTTCCTTGTCGAGATCCTTCTGACAAGTGAGCAGGATCATCCGATGTTCGCCCAGTGCTTCGTCGACCGCGCGAATGGATTTTTCGCGCGAGACAAAGAGAGGGACAATCATGAAGGGATAAATCACGATGTCACGTAGCGGAAGCAGCGGCAACTCTTCGGGGATCTGTAGTTGCAGTTCGGCTTCGGCCGGTTCCATCGCCAGGGAAACTTCTTGATCCAGGTTATCTGTCATTTTTGGTTAAGCGCGCCTCAGGTTTCGATTTCTGTGATTGGAATTCTATATTCCGAGCCGCGACGATCCTTAATTTTCGGTAAATGAATCAACAGCACGCCGTCTTTAAGTTCAGCTCTGGTATCTTTGATGCTAATTGTCCAGCGCAACGGTACCACACGGCTAAAACGCCCGTAATTACGTTCTGAGCACAAGTGGGAAATAATTCGTTGACGAACGCTGCGCTTCTTTTTTTCGCCATAAATACGGATCTTGTCACCGTTTAGACCGATCCGAATCTGACTGGCACTCACGCCGGGAACTTCAACCCGAATGCAAACTGCGTCGGCTGTTTCGCAAACGTCAACGGCTGGCGTCCAGGCACCGGCCAGCGGGGTAACTTCGGCTTCCGCCGCCTCATGCAAAACGGAGTACAGCTTGCCAATCCGCTCAGTCAGGCGTCTTAACTCGATTCGTTCAAGCCCTGCGGCGCCGACGCTCTTTACCATTCTCTTCTTAGTGCTCAAAACCTATTAAGTACGGCCGGCGCGTGCCCGGACCAGCGTTTTCAACTCTGTCATGAATTCTGAGACGTCTTCAAATTCGAGATAAACCGACGCGAACCTGACATAGGCGACCTTGTCCAGTTCCTTGAGCCGGCGCATGATCTGTTCACCGATCTTGCTCGTAGGCCGCTCACGTTCGGGTGACTCTTGTACGTACTTTTCGACACTGTTCACAATGCTGTCGAGCTTTGAAGATGGCACCGGCCGCTTCTCACATGCCCGCAAAAGCCCGGCCATAACTTTGTTCCGATCGAACGTTTCACGGCGGCCGTCTTTCTTAATCACCATATAAGGTATTTCGTCAATTCGTTCATAGGAAGTGAACCGTCGTTCACATTTCAGACATTCGCGCCGCCGCCGGATCGCGTCGCCTTCTCGAGATTCGCGCGAATCGACAACCTTGTCTTCCAGGAAACCACAAAAGGGGCATTTCATCGTGTTTTACCTCGCTTGAACGTGGGCAATTAGCTGCAAAGATTTAACTACTCTCGGCCATCACTACCTTTTCATCTTCGACTGCATGTTCGACGGCCTTAACGGAAATCAGAGCTCTCAATCTCTCCAGGTTGACTTCACCGCGCAGGAAATAGAACAAACCAAACAACGCCGCCGGGGAGAAGTCCACAAGATGCATAATTATTGCCATTGCGGCGGCCTGGTCCCTGCCCACCCCTAACAGCACCAGGGCCGCAGCGGTAACGGCGTGAAAGGCGCCGGCGGCCCCGCCCGGAGTCGGTACGGCCGATCCAACCATCGACCAGCCGAGTACAAAAAAGACTTGCGAGAAACCAAAGGGAACTCCAAAAGCACGGCAGACCAGTAGATTCGCAACACAAACGGAGCCCCACATCACCACCGACCAGAAGACGGTGATCGCCAACAATCGCACATTAGACAGGACGCTCAACGCCGTTGCTAATTGTTCGAGCGTGCTCAGCAGCGCGTGCTTGATCCTCGCTCGCAGGGCTGATCGCGAGTTTATTCGCCGATCAAGCCAGCCAATTACCGTTTGCGAACGTTTTCTGAACCAAATCAGCAAACTTATGGCGACTATCAGCAAAACCACCAGGACGGCTCCGGCTATCCGCGCCCGGGCAAAATCGGTTCCGCCACCCCCTGCGGGTTTCAGCCATAACAAACTCAAAGCGAAGAGTAAAACGATCGTAACCGAGTCATACAATCGCTCAACCATAATCGTTACGAACGAAGCCGCGGGGCGTACGCGTTGATCACGCATAGGCAAAACGACCGGACGCACGACTTCACCGGCCCGCCCAATCAATAGGATGGCCCCGAAACCTACACAAGTAGCGACCCAAACCTCGCGTAGACTTGACTCGGTCAAAGGCTTGAGCAAAGCCTGCCAACGGACCGCCCGCCAGACATATGCAATCAGGATGACTACCGCAGCCGCGAGAATCAGGCGCCAGTCAGATTTTCGGATAGCGAGTTTGACTTGATCCCAGTCCAGGCGCCGGCCAAACCACCAAATAATCAGCCCGGCGAGCAAGAACAGAGCCGCGAATTCGAGGTACTTGCGATACTTTGACACTGCCGTTTTGAGTAAACAGACCGCAGGGACTTGCTTGACTAATTCAAGAACGCAACCACAAGATATGGGGTGGCCCAGCAAGGCTACAACACTTTAATGGTGGGCGCAACGATCCGTTCTGACGCACCCTTGCTACGATGTCGTTCCATCATCGGAACTTTGAGTGGTCGCCCAGCGTATGGCGGTCGTGTCAGGCGATGAAGTTCCAGCCTGCCAAACGCCGAACGGATCGGAGACGCACAGGTGGGAGCCGCCAAACTCTTGGCTACCAGTGAAGGCGCTGAGTTAGTTAGAAGATGCCGCGCAGGCGATGGTGCGGCATGGGAGGAGATTGTCCAAACCTACAGCCGGCGCATTTACAACCTCGCCTATCGCTTCACTTCAAAGGCCGATGCTGCCGAGGATTTAACCCAGGAAGTCTTCATTCGCGTCTATCGATCTCTCGATCAATACAATCCAAAACAGGGAGACCTGCAAAACTGGTTGATGCGCCTCGCGCGCAACCTGATCATCGACGACTATCGCAAGCGGCAACGCGCCCCGCAGGATGAAGCGGCCGAGGATCTTGAAGATCACCAGTACCATCTGCGCGCGGCCG
>DATANL010000622.1:0-4409 GCA_036266295.1 Pyrinomonadaceae bacterium
ACCGGTAAGTGTTGTGCCAACGCCGGCGCTGACCCTCGTGGGCCAGACATAACGAGGATTGATCAGTCTAATTAGCAGCACGCGTCGCGCCTGCGACCACGCGCAAGATGCGTGTGCTACGAACATGATGAATTCGACGGAGAATCCAAACCTCGAAGGGCTGTATCCGTTCCTGCACGGCAGGAAGCAGGATCCTGCGTCTATGAATTCCGCGCTGCTCGAATCAGTCAAGCAAAAGGCCGCAAATCACCAGGAAGTAATCAACGCGTTCTTTGCACTGAACGGGCAGAAAGTCGTGGCCGCCGCCGGAGGAATCGCCGACGTCTATCGCCAAAACGGCCGGCTGTTTTCGATGGGCAACGGCGGATCGAGTTGTGACGCGGCGCACGTGGCCGTCGAGTTTCTGCATCCGGTCACGGCCGGCCGCATCGCGCTGACGGCAATCGATCTTACGGCTGACCGGACGATGATGTCGGCCGTGGCTAACGACATCGGTTTCAAGCACGTGTTTGTCCGCCAGTTGATTGCGCAGGCGCGCGCCGGAGACGGCTTGATCGGTCTCTCGACGAGCGGGAACTCGGACAATCTGGTGAACGCTTTTATTAAAGCGAAAGAAATGGGCGTGACCACCGTCGGTCTGGCGGGCATGGACGGTGGCGAGATGTCGAAGATCGGTTTGGATCATTGCCTGGTGGTCGAAACCGACAGCATTCATCGAGTGCAGGAATGTCATGTGATCATCTATCACATTCTTTGGGACCTGGTTCACACACTGCTGGCAGATGACCGCGGTTCATTGGCCGTTATGGGCTGAATCGCTTTACCAAAAAAGGAAAGAAGGCAACATGAAATACGTCGACGAATTCCGAGATCCTGAGAAGGCGCGTTTCCTGCTCGAGGAAATCCGCGTGCTCGTGCCCCAAATCCAATCGGAGCGTGGTAGTACCGATCCGATTTACATCATGGAAGTCTGCGGCGGTCACACGCACGCGATCTTCCGATACGGCGTCGAAACTATGTTGCCGAAAGGCATCGAGTTAATCCATGGCCCAGGCTGTCCGGTTTGCGTTCTGCCCATGGGGCGCGTGGACGATTGCGTGGCCCTGGCCCACATGCCCGGCATGATCTTCACCACGTTTGGCGACGCGATGCGTGTGCCCGGATCGAAAGAGAGTCTGTTGCAGGCCAAAGCCAACGGCGCTGACGTGCGCATGGTCTATTCGCCGCTTGATTCTCTTCAAATCGCCAAAGCGAATCCGGACCGGCAGGTCTGCTTCTTCGCGCTGGGATTTGAGACGACCATGCCGAGCACTGCGCTCACGGTTTTAAGAGCGAAGCAGGAAGGTATCAAGAATTTCACGCTGTTTTGTAATCACATCACGATCATTCCGACCATCAAGGCGATTCTTGACTCGCCCGATCTCCAATTGGATGGGTTCCTCGGTCCGGGCCATGTCAGCATGGTGATCGGCAATACCTCGTACCGTTTTATCGCCGAGCACTACAAGAAGCCGCTGGTAATCGCCGGCTTTGAGCCGCTCGATATTCTTCATGGCCTCTGGATGGTGCTCAAACAGATCGCCGACGGCCGCTGTGAGATCGAGAACCAGTACAAACGCGTGGTTCCCGACGGTGGTAACACCGTGGCCCTGGATGCGATCGGTAAGGTTTTTGAATTGAGGGAATTCTTTGAGTGGCGCGGTCTCGGTTCGATCGATCATTCGGGAGTTCGCATCACGAAGGAATACGCCGAGTTCGACGCTGAACGCAGATTCTCGGTGCCGGCGCTCAAGATCGCCGATCCCAAATCATGTCAGTGCGGCGAAGTGCTGAAGGGTGTGATCAAGCCATGGGACTGCAAAGTCTTTGGGAGAGAATGCACGCCTGAGACGCCCTTGGGTGCGTTGATGGTTTCGTCGGAAGGCGCCTGCGCCGCTTACTATCAATACGGTGACATTGAGAAAATTCACGAGACCAGGGAATTAGTCGAGGAGGTTGCATGAGTACTGTCATGGAGGCCGCCGCCAAGAACGGCAAACCCAGACATCGCGGCAAGGTTAAGGTGTCCACGATCACGCTCGCGCACGGCGGTGGCGGCAAGGCCATGCACGACCTGATCGACGACATTTTTCTTGGCGCCTTTGACAACGAAAACGAATCGCCGCTGGAAGACCAGGCGCGACTGAGCCTGGCGGACATGGCTGCGCTGGGCGACCGACTTGCTTTCACCACCGATTCCTACGTGGTCCAACCAATCGATTTTCCGGGTGGCAACATTGGGAAGCTCGCCATCTGCGGCACCGTTAACGACCTGGCCGTCGGCGGCGCAGTGCCCCTTTACCTGTCTTGCTCCGTGATCATCGAAGAAGGTTTGCCGGTCGAAACGATGCGCGTGGTGGCGCGGACCATGGCAGAGACCGCCCGCGAAGCCGGAGTCAGAGTGGTCACCGGAGATACCAAGGTTGTCGAACGCGGCGCCTGCGACAAGTTGTTCATTAACACCGCCGGTGTAGGCGTCATTCGCGCCGGTGTGGATCTCGGCGTGGACAAAGCACAATCCGGCGATGTAATTCTCGTTAACGGTTTACTGGGCGATCACGGCGCCGCGATCCTGAACGCTCGCGGAGACATGCAGCTGACTACGCCGATCGAAAGTGATTGTGCCTCGCTTCATGGTCTGATCGATGTCCTGCTGTCGGCCGTTCCGGCCACGCGCTTTCTGCGCGATGCAACCCGAGGAGGATTGGCCACCGTCTTGAACGAAATCGCCGAAGCTTCGCAGGTAGGAATTGAAATCTATGAAGACCGCACGCCGATTCGCAGCGAGGTGAAAGGCTTCTGCGAGATCCTCGGTTTAGATCCGCTCTATCTGGCGAATGAAGGCAAAATCGTTTGCGTGGTCCCGCGCGAAAACGCCGACACTGCGCTGGCCGCGCTCAAATCACATCCGCTGGGCCAGGGCGCCGCGAAGATTGGCGAAGTGACCGACGGCCGCGCCGGTCGCGTGGTCATGCAGACCGTCTTCGGCGGGCGCCGCATCGTCGACATGCTCGTCGGCGAACAATTGCCGCGGATCTGTTAGCGAATACAAAAAACGAGCACGGGAGGAAAGCAATGTCGGACAATTCAATCAAGGCCGCCGAAGGCGTCAAAATTCGAATCAAGGATCAAGGCGAAGTTTTGGAATTGGATTATGACGGCGCGATCTGCCAGCATCCGGGATCACTTTGGTGGGGGACAGCTGTGGGTTTCCGGGCCATGCAAGCGGCCGCCCAGGCTCTCTCGCAGGACGATTTATGGGACCGCGATAATCTCTACATCGTTAGCGGTCATCCGGGTCCGGGGGTCAAGGACACGATCGAGTATGTGACGGGCGCACCGGGTCGCGATCGCTACAAAGTCATTCTCGCTGAAGGTTGTGGAATGAAGTGCAACAGCCAGATGAAATACGAATGGTGGGTCAGCGACGGCGAGAAGACTGCCAACATTAATTTACGGCCGGACTTTGTGCCGCGCGAATTCTACGATCTGTCAGACCGCCTCGAGACAGAGCAGACTACCAAAGAAGACATCAAAGCCTTTCGCATCTTTAAGGTCAACCTGTCCACGCGAATTTGGAATGCGCCCCTGGAAGAAAGCTTTCGCGTCGAAGTAATCGATCAACCTCTGCAACCGGGCGAAGTGCCCGAGGCAGCAAAGGCCGCGGATTATTTTGATCTGACGAGAGTCGGCGAGACCGGATGAAAGAAGCCACGCTTCAGAGATGCGATCAAGTCGTGTCAAACTCCGAGCGGTAGCGAGCGGATCAAATAGCCCTCTGGTTCATCTCGATCCGGTCGCGACCGCTCCCGGTACTGACACCAGGAAAAGAAACCATTTCTGCAGGCCAAACTGGAATGAAGCGTAGCCATTCATTTCCGGACGACAAAGCCTTTCTCGCTGCGGTGACAAAGGTATATGACGATGGTTGGTCAGACTACGCCCGCACCTGGAACGAACGTGATGACTTGCAGAGTGAGGAATGGCGGCGGTTCACGGCGGCCGTCAAGCCTGGCGGGTCGGTTCTTGACGTAGGATGTAATTCGGGAAGAGACACGAGGCAGTTGCTTGATCTTGGGTATCGGGTGACCGGCCTGGACGTAAGCGAGCAAGCCTTGCGGCTGTGCCGGGAACAGTGCCCGGAAGCACGCTTGATCAAGATGAACCTGTTGGATCTCGTGAAACTAAACGAGCAGTTCGACGGAATTTGGTTTTCCTACGCGTTGGTCCATATCCCTTTCAGGTTAGTGCCCGAGGCACTCGCCGCCCTTGACAGCGTATTGCATCCAGAAGGTTCGATGATGATGATGGTAACCGTTGTCGAAGAGTCGCAGGAGAAAATTCACAACAGCAATGTGATGTGGGATGAG
>DATANL010000623.1:0-5915 GCA_036266295.1 Pyrinomonadaceae bacterium
AAGAAAAAACGGCGTCAAGCCGCCGCACTCCAAAGAAAAACACCCGGCGATTAACCGGGTGTCTGCTTCGGCTGATGCTCGAACTATTTCTTGCGCGCGTGATTCTCTTTCGCTTTCATCAGCACGTCGAGCGACTGATAGATTTGCAAATACATTTGGGTCTCGCGCGGAATCAGCGTCCGCCAGCCCGCGCCCGCGCGACGAATGTAGCCGGGCAACTTCGCCGCGTTTGAGTTATAACCGGCGGCCATGATTTCAGCGTTGGTCGCCTGGTTGGCCGTTAGCGCAGCTTGCACGTCTTCATTCGCGGAAAGATCGTTCCAGGTATCCTGCATGTAAAGCAGCATCGCTTCCAGCGCGTTTCCATGATTGCGCATCCCGAAGACGAAGTCAGGATTCAATCCCACGCCGGGATGACGCTGGCGCATCAGGTTGTAAGTCCAGGGAATCATCTGGACCATGCCGCCTGCGCCCGCTGAACTAACTGAAAAACGATAGGTATCGAGCTCGTTCAGCGCATACAGCGTGTAAATCTCTTCGTAGAGCGCGATCCGATTTTCATTGCGGAAACGTTCGTGATCGACATGCTCGACAATGCAGAGGTGCTTGGCAATATCGACCAGCATCGGGTTGATCAGATTGCCACGGTCGCGTAAACGTCTGGCCGCGAGATCAACCATCGAGTTGACGTAGGTCTGTCCCGCCTTCATCAAATCTGCCGAAAGCAAAGCCGGGTGCGCCGAGGTGTAATAGGCCATCTCGCGAAACTTGCCGGCGCGCTCGATGGGAAATTCAACCACGAGCGGCAACAGCGAACGGTTTTTGTCGTCAAAGATCGTGACCGCCGTGTTGACGCCGTTGGCACGCACGATGCGAACCTGAACAGGCAGACCCATCGTGCTGACGCCCGACACTTCCGCGCCTTTGGTCAGGAACGTTTGCTTGTTAACTCGAATCAAATGAATCTGCGAAGTTTCCGGCAGCAGGGCCGCGATGGTGACAAAGTCGAGCGATGGCGTCATCGCTGTTGGCACGGGCCGCGCCTTCATCAGCCTTTGCGCTTCTGAGATCCGAATGCGCAGGCGATTCGGAGTCAGTCGTCGATTCGCTTCGTCTTTCGCGACCGCGCGAGCTTCATCCTGCTGAAAATGGTTCGCAGCTTTTTTAGTAGCCGGCTGCGACGAGCGCGTTGCAGTTGTTGATTGAGCGGGACGCTGCTCGGGTTTCGCCGGGACCGTATTAGTCGACGTTACTGTCCGCGGCCGAGTCGCTTGTTCGACTGACTTGTTCGATTGAGCCTGAACGTTACCGATTAAGGGGAGAGCGAGCGCGATTAGTAGTAGGCTTGAGCGGGTTTTCATGTCGGCAGAAACTTTCGAGCGGAGTGTCTTCGGGGGAGTGCGAAGCCAACACAGATTCGCGTACGCGTTACGCGGTTGTCAATTACTTTTTTGCTGGAAGATCACGCAATCATTTCCAGTTTTTTTTCTGGAAGATCGCTAGCGAAATTCCAAAAAGGTTTTTGGAAAATACGGGGAAAGTTTCCAAAATTATTCTGGAACATCTTACGTCCGTTTCCAACTTTTTTCCAGCAAAGAAATCAGCTCGACGTAACGCGTTTAGTCATTGCGTTTGCGCAGTTCCTGCTCCAGTTCTTTGACCCGCGTCTGCAGGCCTTTCAATTCTTCACGAAGATGTGGCACGCGACTCAGGTGTGCGTTCAATCGCTTGTATTCGTGGAGTGGTTGAATGGGAATCCCCCACCAGACACCGGGCCTCACAATTTTTCCGGGCAGCACGCCGGCTTTCGATCCGATCACCGCGCCGCTCTGCACGCGAATGTGATCGCCGAAGCCGACCTGGCCGCCAATTACGCAGTCATCTTCGATCGTGACGCTGCCGCTGATTCCGGTTTGCGCCGCGATGACCACGCGCTCGCCGATATCACAGTTGTGTCCCACGTGAACCATGTTGTCGAGTTTGGTTCCTCGTCCGATTCGGGTCCGGCCCAAAGCGCCGCGATCGACTGTCGTGTTCGCGCCCAATTCAACCTCGTCTTCGATTAAGACTGTCCCGATCTGGGGAAATTTGTGGTACCCCATCTCACCGCGCACATAGCCAAAGCCATCCGCGCCAATCACGACCCCGGCATGAAGGATCACGCGATTACCAACCGTCATCCCGTCTTCAATGACGACATTCGGGTGAATCACGCAATCGCTTCCAACCGAAACCTCGTCGCCAATCTTTGCCCCGGCGCGAATCTGCGTCCGGTCGCCGACGATTGAACCTTCACCGACGCACACAAACGCGCCGATGAAAACATCGATTCCGAGTTTCGCATCGTCAGCAATTACCGCTGATGGGTGAACCTGCGGTTCACGCCGTTTGCCGGGGTGCAGGACCTCGGCGATCAAAGCGAAAGCCAGCTTCGGCTTCTTGACGGCTATTTGGCACGGCGTCTCCAGACTTGAGCCGTCCGGGACGATTAGACAGGACGCCTGACTCGCACGCGCGGCGTCGAAGAGTTTGTCGTCATCAACGTACGCGATTTCGCCCTCGGTGGCGGACTCGAGGCCGGCGACCCTCGAAACGGCGGTAGACCCATCTCCGACGACTTGGCCGCCCACCAGCGCCGCCAGCTCCGAAACTCGCTTTGAGTCAATAGACATCGAGGTTTGCGCGTGCCGCCAGATAGTACAACGCAGGTCTGGAATTGGCGAACGAAGGCCCGCGGGGTCGCGCAAGAATCGGCATCAACAGGGGCAAAACTCGCATTTGGTCTTGCTTAACGCACGGAGGGCAACTATCATTGCTCAATCGTCGGTGGCTCAAATCACATTCGACGATTTTTTTGTAGCTATTTGACCTCAGGCACACGTCTTATTATGTCTGGAGCAATTTAAAAGGAGTAGGTTTTCATTGTTTAGCGATCAATTCCGCCGCGGCGAGGCCGATAAAAATAAATTGTCCGGTGTCACCGGATCTAAAATCGTCTCGACCCTGTCGGATGTCGCCTGGAAGGCCTTCCAATCGGTCAACCAGCGTCTGCCCGAAGGCGAAGCCATTCGTCCGAACTGGGCGCCGGGACCGCTGCTCAAATCATACGAGCGCACCGCACCGCCGTTAGGATTTCCACGAGAAACAGATTCGCTTTGCCCGCGCTGCGTCAAGGAAGTTCGCGAGGCTGTAATTTCAGGCGAGACCACGCTCGAGACGCTGATGCATCAGCATCCGGGTGAACTCAAAGCCCAGATTTTGGAAGAAGACGGCCAGGTCATCATGCGCAAGACTTGCCCCAAGCACGGCGAGTTCACGGACGTGATGTCGACCGATCCGGCATTCCTGGAAAGAATCGAATCGCTTTTCTTCGGCCGCGACTTTCGCGCCGCTGAAGATGCCAACGTCCATCGTCACGGAACCTCGAACATCAAGTTCGGACGCGGCGCCGTGCTGACGGTTGACCTGACCAATCGCTGCAACATGATGTGCAACCCGTGCTTCATGGATGCGAACCAGGTTGGCTATGTGCACGAGCCGACGTTTGAAGATACGAAAGCGATTCTTGATCGCGCGGTGTCCTTCAAACCTAAACGCCAGGTCATCATTCTTTTCTCAGGCGGTGAACCGACGCTTTCGCCTTATTACCTTGACGCGGTGGCTTATGCGAAGAAGATCGGCTTCTATCGCATCCTCGCTGCGACCAACGGCATTCGTTTCGCCGAAGACATTGAATTCTGTAGGCAAGCCAAGGCTGCCGGCCAACACGGCGTCTATCTCCAGTTCGACGGCGTTGGTGAAGAGAAGAACAAGCACCGCGGCGTCGGCAACTTGTTCGATGTAAAAGTTCGCGCGATCGAGAATCTCCACAAGGTCGGCATTAAAGTTACGCTCGTCGTCACCATCGTCAACAGCATCAACAACGACGCGATTGGCCAGATCGTTGAATTCGCGGCGAAGAACATCGACAAGGTGCAGACGATCGCTTTCCAGCCGGTTTCGTTTACCGGTCGCGACGAAGACATTTCTGATGAGCTGCGAACCAAGTGGCGCTACACGCTCGCCGGCATGACGCATGATTTGAAGGACCAGCTGGGCGGTCGTTTGCAGCCGCTGCGCGATTGGTTCCCGCTGTCGTCTTACTCGGCATTCACGTCGGTGATGGACATGCTGCAAGGCGCGGACGCGCCCTGGGGCTGGTCGTCATGCAATTGCCACCCGAACTGCGGCATCTTCACGCTCGCCGTGGTAAATCGAGAGACCGGCGATTTCCGTTCGCTGTTTGAATTCTTCAACTACGAACAGTTCATGAAGGACGTGGCGGTGATTACCGACACCGCGCGGGGCAAGAAGCTTTCATACGCTCAGCTCGGTATGGCGATCATGCGCAACTTTGACGCGAGCAAAGCGCCGGAAGGATTTCCGATTTCGCAGATCGTCAATCTGTTCAAGCCTTCATCAACCAATTCAAATTCCGATCGCAACGATCGCATGACGAGCGCCGGTCAGGACAACCTGGCCGACAAGTGGCGCGTGCTCTGCATCGAAGGCATGTGGTTCCAGGACCTGTTCAATTATGATTTCCGCCGCACCGAGATGTGCGTGATTCCCTACGGCACGCAGGAAGGCGAGATTTCATTCTGCGCCTATAACACCGGCGTCGGCTGGCGGCAAATCATCGAGGAAATGCACAAGACCGCGAACCTCGCCGACTGGTACAAAGAGAACGAGCGCCATCCCGTCTACGCCGCCGGCCACGACGTGCCGAACATTCCCAAGAAGCACTCGCTGAGTTTGCCGATCGTGAATGCGATTATTGCCCAGGACGATAACGGGCAACCCGAGCCCGTTTCTCCGTATCTGATTGAAGACCACGAAGAAAAAGTACTTTCCGTTTAGACCGATCCAGGGGTTTGTAACTCTCCAGAAGTAGATCCATCGAGACTGACAATCGCGTCAGCCTCGTTCTCTCCTCGGTTTTAGCCTCTCTCCGATTCAGCCCAACACAAGGAGAAAACTATGAATACAGTTCTGCGAATTGCAACCTCGATTGCTTTTTGTTTGATGGTGTCGTCGTCGGCGTTTTCCCAGCAAACCATCCCCACCGATCCGAAAGCCGCACCAGCCCAAGGCTCAATGCCAAAAACAAAGACGGCCCTGACGTTCGGCCTCGCGGAAGACACGCCTGTCAGGATCAAAATCGCCCGAACGATGACGTCAAAGGACGCACGGGTTGATGAACGCGTGGACTTCGAGGTCCTTGAAGACGTGAAAGTCGGCGAGCTGGTCGTCATCCCGCGCGGATCGATGGCCATCGCCACGGTTACTGAGGCTCACCCGAAACGAAGAATGGGACGCTCGGGAAGATTGAAGATGAACATTGACTACGTTCGCCTGCCCAGCGGAGATAAGGTCCAGCTGCGCGCAGTTAAAGGAGGCAACGGCGGAAATCATGTCGCGGCCATGACCGGCGCAATGGTGGCCACCAGTATCGTCTTCTTTCCGGCGGCTCCGCTGTTTCTCTTCATGCACGGCAAGGACATTACGATTCCCAAAGGCACCGAGGTCACAGCCTACGTTGCTGCTGACACGCCGCTCGATCCGGCAAAATTCAGCAAGCAATCTGCGCGGCTGAATTGACGCTTGCGACAAACTCGCTCTCCCCACTTTTCCAATCAATGCAAAAAGGCGCGACCGTTTCCGATCGCGCCTTCTTGAGTTGAGCGTAGCAGTTATCGCTGCGGCTGCGGTGGCGGAGCGCCCTCGGGCACCACCCACAACTCAGTCACCCAGCTTTCACGCGCCGGTCCCATTGTTACCACCAGGCGGTGTGAATCGATGCCGCGCGTGGTGACCAGGTAGTCGATCACGCGTTGCGCGCGCGCCTGGGCCTGTGACGCACCAGCCTTACGCGA
>DATANL010000624.1:0-4355 GCA_036266295.1 Pyrinomonadaceae bacterium
GTGCCGCAGCCAATCTCTAAAACGTTTTCACATTGCGCGGGAACGTGGCGCAGTAGAAAATCGCGATAGTGATCGACAGCTGTCCAACCTGCTTCGTCGAGTTGCGCGAGGCGATCAAAATCTTTCTCAATCGCGGACAAAGTAGCGGCAGTATATCAGCGCCGGAAGGCGATCTCGGTATGCTAGACTCACCCAGCAGCACGAGTTTTGACTGCGCTCGTCTGAATTCGCAATTCAGAATTCCGCTACGCGATGGCCGACGATAACAAAGAACCAATCGGCGAAGTCGAGACAGCGATTCTCGACGCCGAGCTCTTTATCAAGTACGGATCACCCGATCGCGCCATGAAGCGACTGAAGACTGCGCTGGAAAGCAGTCCCCGGTCGATTCGTTTGCGTGAGCGCATGCGCGAAGTTGCGGCCGCGCACAAACAGCCACAAGAGGCGGCGCGGCATTGCCTGGCGCTCGCGAGTCTGTACATCGAGCGCGACGATTTCGATGCGGCGCATGATCGTCTGCTGGAAGCGAAGCAACTTGATAATCGGATTTCGATTGCCACGGGTTTGGAAGCCATTCGTCGCGCCCGGCATCCGGTAGCCGGGACGGCAACTCCGGCCACGCCCGCAGCCCGGCGCACCAGGCCCGCAGTGGCCTTCGCCGGCGATCTCTCGTTGATTAGCGTGTTCGATGCCGTGCAGGCCATCGAGAACTCGCGTCTTACCGGCGCGCTCACACTCAGCAACGACACCCAAAGCGGTCGCGTGTTCTTCAACGACGGACAGATTGTCGGCGCTGACAGTGGAGAGAAAAGGGCGCATGAAGCCTTTCGTGAAATCGTGGAAATCACCGCCGGCTCGTTCGATTTTCAGCGTTCGAATGAAGGGTACCCGGTGACCATCGAGGCCGCGAGCAACACCAACCTAATCCTCGACAGCCTGCGACAAGTAGACGAAAAAAATCGATAACAATCACCTTTGAACCACAGAGGAGACAGAGGAAAAAATGATCTGATCAAGGCAAAGACGATTAGATCGCTTTGAACCGTCGGTTGCTGTTCGCACTTTGCCCGTTCCCGTTTGCTTTCCTCCTGTGTCCTCTGTGGTTAATTCATCGCTTTGGGAATTAATCGCTTTGATTTAGACTGCACCTCGTTTTTGAAACTCACACAATCACGTAAACATAAATGAACGCTACGGCCAGAATGATTCGCACTATTGAACCAGACGAGAATGAAGTCCCCGCGCGCCGGGAACACCCCAACGCCGCTCAGGCAGGTTGGATTGAAGTGATTGCCGGCTCGATGTTCTCCGGCAAGTCGGAAGAATTGATTCGCCGTTTGCGGCGCGCCAGGATCGCGCGCCAGAAGGTCCAGGTTTTCAAGCCGGAGATCGACGCGCGCTTCTCGAACGATCACATCGTGTCGCACTCTGAGATGCGGCACGAATCGTCGAATGTGCGGACGGCGGCGCAGATTCGCGCCACGGTTGAAGCGGACACCGAAGTCGTCGGCATCGACGAAGGCCAGTTTTTTGATAACGATTTGATCGCCGTGGTGAACGAGCTGGCTGAGAAGGGCGTGCGCGTAATCATCGCGGGCCTGGATCAGGATTACACCGGCAAGCCCTGGGAGCCCATGCCGCAGCTACTTGCGATCGCCGAATACATCACCAAGACGCACGCCATCTGCATGAAGTGCGGCCAGCCCGCCAACTACACCCAGCGCACCTTCGAATCAGAGGAACGCGTCGCTGTCGGCGGCGCCGGCATGTACGAAGCTCGCTGCCGCGGTTGTTTCGTGCCGCATGCGGACGCGCCGACGGTGCATGAGTAGCTTCCGGTCAAGCGCGCCCGCTTTGCTCAAAGGAAAAAACCAGGATCGGTCATCAATCCCTGGAATGTCTCTACTCTCCGCGCGTTCAAACTCGAAAACTTCGCGACGGAAGCAAGTGAACAAAACAATGAGTGGAATGTTCTCAGGGTCCAAGGACGATTGAGTCGCAATCGATACGATCGCCCAGGAGCTTCGAAGGCACACCCCATAAGGACCAGTGCCGTTGGGCCAGGACCGCGCCGTAATACATCTGAAAATCGCCCTGAACGAGGGTTGCCAACTTAGCGTCTTTTCCCATGTGCTCCGGTTCCCGTTGAGCTTCTTCATGGTGAAAATGGGGCCTCATATTCTTCAGCCCAATCTGATGCGGTGCGTGTGCAGCGGGCAATTCCCGCACCTCAGAATTGCCGGTGTCGCGGATGATTTCAAACTTGACTTTGGGGTTGTCTCCAAAGATGACCGCGATCAACGTATCGTTGGCATACCCAAACTTGTACAGCGTCTCATAATCGCTGCCGTTAGGATCCACGCCTTCGGGAACCCGATACAGACGTTGTTCGGTCACTCTGCCGTTGAACATTACGGCATTTTCCAGCACCACCTTGGTGGTGGAAAAGTTAGGTATGCGCTTGAAGGTGGCTCCGCCCGGAGGCATATCACTCGATGCCGCGACATTGATCGCCCAACGAAAATCATTCAGGTGTGCGTGGGGATCGTCGCGCGTGAAAGGTGTGTTGTCCGTGTAGTAACCGTCCGGGAATTGACTGTAGGGATCTGCTCCACTTGCAAAGACGGTCAACTTTTCGGCGGTAGTATTCAACGGGAGAACGCCGCCGCTGCCGACGTCTCCGTTCTCTAAATTAAAGCTATGGTTTGCTGCGTGATAAAACTCGATTTCCCATTGCCTGCCTCGCACGAAGTGGCAAATAGCAAAACCGTCTATCTCAACAGTGGCCGTGGGCGTCAGGCTTCGGTCCCACAACCCTCTGCGTAACAAGTCAAAACCGTTCTGAGCACTCATTGACGTCCTCCTGAAGATCCAGTGAAAGATTCTTGGTCAACTGTAATGACGGTGGACACGGAAACATTTCGATGCCATCGCCGGAATAACTCATTAAAACGTGGCGAAGCCTCCAATAGGGATGAATGCCGCCCACGAGTATGGAGGCCGGTCCGCATTTTTTGATCCCCTGATCATATCAATCTGGGCTTGTCGCAGAGCCGAAATCGTTGAGTAACCGTTTCGGCGGTAATTATGAAAGGCGATCATCAAGTCTGCCGTGGCGTTCGAATCAACCGGCCACTGACTGGCGACCACCAACGGCACGCCAGCCGCGAGAAACGTTGTTGCCATGCCCACGATTCCTTCACCACCATAATACTTTTCCCCGGTCGTTTCGCATGCTGATAATACGATTAACTTTGGACGCGTCAACTTCAGCGCGAAAACGTCCTGCGCCGTGAGCGCTTCATCGCCACCGCTGCGTGCTGGTTCGGGCGCGAGTAACAGTCCTGATCTCAAGGAGTCGGAAGAATCAATAAAATAATGTCCTGCGAAATGAACGATGTCCGAAGCGTACAGGTATTTCTCAACCGCGTTCTTGGTGGCGGCGCCGGAGGTCAATGAAATTGTCCGCGGGTAAACTGCGGCGATCGCCGAGACTTCCCTGACGGCGTCGGGCAAGTCGCTCAAGTCGGGATGCGCCGCGCGGTCGAAGGACGGATTGCCAATGCCGAGGAGCGCTTCATCGTTGGTTGCCGGGTGTGCGGCGGCAGCTTTGGAGCACTGCACCAGGACGTTCAAACTTGATGAAATGAAAATGGGAAACTGTTCGATGAAATACTTTCCCGCCTCCTTTGACCATAACGATCCGAACGACAGTTGAAAAAGTAGCTTGTCCGGAATCACGCAAATAGGCTGTCCTTGATTGAGCTTGCCGACTATCGGATCGATGAGAATCTCATAGAGCGAGGATGCGGTATCGCGCAATTTGTCGGCGTCATCGGCGTGTCTGCTGGTAATCAGCCGCTCGTAAAGATTTACTCGTTCGGCGAATTCATTCCTGGCTATTGGCCTCTGTACCACGCTTAAACCGTCGCGCGACAAGACCCATATCGCGAGACTGTTTTCAAGCAGGGCATACTGCACGATTTGAATTCCGGCCGGTAACTGTTCGCGCAATTGCGCAAATCCCTGGGCGGTAGTCATCGAGCGAAACGGCAGGTCTGCTATTTCGTTACCGGCTGCGCGTTGCGGGGCGTAATGAAGTGAATCGAGCAACGATCTCGCCCTGGAGGTTTCAGAATAATCGAATGCCAATTCGTCTCGACCCCTGGACAGTTCATAGCCAATGGCCAAATCGTAGACGCTTTGCTCGGCGTCGAAAAAACTATTTCGATTCTGCTCGTCTATGATTCGATTACGATGGGTTTCGAATAGGTCCAGCACTGTTTGTAATTCGCGTTCGATGGCCGCGTCATTCCCAGTCGCGAGATAGCCTATCAATAGACCTTTGTGAGCCT
>DATANL010000625.1:0-28774 GCA_036266295.1 Pyrinomonadaceae bacterium
GCGAGCGCGTGTAGAGGGAAGAGACAAAACGCTTGTGACACTCCTACACCCGACCCCCTTCACCCTACCGCCTCGCTTTTCATATTCCAACCACTTCCGAAAGATGCTACTCTGCGCGAATTGCACCCAGGTCTATTGGAGGCTTAATGGCTCGCAATCCGGCGACAACTGAAAAACTGCGCAACCTGATTTCGAAAATCGAAGGCTCGACTGAGAGCGGCGCGCTGCATTGGGAGCGTCAGGCCGGTTCGGCGCATCGCTACGCGCGGATGAATAACAATCTTCTGATTCTTGGTCCGGCGACGCCGGCCGGCGCATCCGGAGTGCCGCGCTATCTTTTCATCACGCCTTTCGATTCGCCCGATCACATCGAGATCAATTCAGACGATGCCGAACTGGGCGCCGCGGTAATGAAACTGGTGAGAACTGTCGACGAGCGCAGCAGCCACGAGCCCCCGACTGATCCGTTTGCAGTAACCGAACAAATGCTGGAACGTCTTGAAAGCATGTAAGGCTAGCGCCAAATATTCATGAGAAGAAGAGGACTGATTCAATGGCCCCAGAACTGACTAATTTGAGCGATGAGGCGCGGAGCTTGTCGCGCGTGCCGCTTTTCAAGCGACTTGATGCCGCCGAGCTTGAACATTTGGCCGAAGAGATCGATCAGGTCGATTACAAAGCCGGGGCGACGATTTTCAACGAGCACGATCGCGGCGACGCGCTCTACATTCTGGAAGAGGGCTCAGTCCGCATTTGGATCTACGACGAAGACGTGAAAGAGGTCACGCTGGCCGAATTGAAGCCCGGCGATTTCTTCGGTGAGCTGGCGGTACTCGATCGCGGCGAGAGATCGAGCAGCGCCACGGCGCTCACGGACATTCATCTGCATCGCTTGAGCAGCGATGACTTTCAGAAATTTCTGATTGAACATCCGGATGCGTCCGTCGACGTGATCTGCGAAATCGCGCAGCGCATGCGGCAGACCAATCTGCTGGTGACGCAGAGGGCCGCACGGAACATCAACGTGGCGATGGATGAGAACATGACGGTCGGGCAGAGAGTGGCGGATAAGGTTGCTAGTTTCGGTGGCTCGTGGACCTTTATCTTCATTTATGGAAGCTGTCTGTTGGCCTGGATGATCGCCAACACCTTCATCCTCTATTACATGAAGGGGGACCCCGTAACCGGCAAGCAATTCGATCCCTATCCCTACATTCTGCTGAACCTGATGCTCTCAATGACGGCGGCCATGCAAGCGCCCATCATCATGATGTCGCAGAATCGCTCGGCCGAAAAAGATCGGCTGGCGGCGGAGCAGGACTTCAAAGTGAATCTAAAGAGTGAGTTGATGCTGGAAGAGTTGGTGCGCAAACAGCGTGAGCGCGATGTACAAATGGATGAACTCAACGCCGCGCTGAAGACTCTGCGCGCGACCATCGAAACAAATCAGAGATAGCAAGTTCCCTCTTCCTGTGGGAGAGGGTTGGGTGAGGGCCTAACGACATGGTCCACCATCTCTCGCAGTTTAGGTCTGGTAATGAAGAGCGGGAGAAGCTCTCATCCCCGGCCCTTCTCCCAAAAAGGAGAAGGGAGAAGCCGTCGACACCGCAAATGAAAGAGGCGGGCCACGCCCGCCTCTAAACAATCCCAGAACGACATTTTAGGTTTACGGCCGGCGAGGGCTGTTGTTGTTTGCCGGAGTCGCGGTCTTCACCGGTGGCTTGGCCGCACTCGAGCTCGCGGTTGCCAATCGACCAGGTCGCGTCAGGGCAATTCGTCGATCTCCGGTGGCTGGCTGATTCACCGTCACCTTGATCGCCCGATACGATCCGTCGTGGGTCTTGTTGGTGGGGTCGTAGCTAATCACGTATTGCGTGCGCAGGTCGCGCACAATCTCGTTGGCAATCTGCGGCAACTCGGAAATCGATTGCGGGAAAAATGCGCGGCCACCCGTTTCGGTTGCCAGGCGGTTCAAGAGGCCGACCGCTTTGTCCTTCGAACTCTTGCGAATTAGTCCCCGGTCGCTGTCCAGTTCATTCACAAACCCGATAACGTAAATCTGCACGTCCTCTTCGCGTAACTGGGCGAAGAGTTGTTGCTCGTTGTAATAGCTCTGCCGATCTTCGCCGTCAGTGACGACGATCAGCGCGCGGCGACGGCGATCGTCATTCGTAGTGTTCTTGTAATCCGCGACGTGGCCGGCGGCCAGGTAGACGCCGTCGATGACGGCGGTCTGTCCGCCTTCGATGTAGAGCTGGTCCAGGCCGTCCATCAGGAAGTCTTTCTTATCGGTAAAGTCCTGGATAGTTTCGATCTTGTCGCTGCTGATAAAGCGCTCGAGAAAAGTCTCGTCACCTTTCTTATTGCTGTTGATGATCGTTTTGGCGGCGCTGATTACCGACTCGAACTGCGGACGCAGCGAGCCCGACGTGTCGACCGCGAGGCCGTAAATCACCGGCACCTCTTCCTCGGTGAAAGAAAAGATTGGTTGCGGCACGCCGTCTTCGAGAACTCTAAACTCGTCTTTGCTGAGTCGATTGATGGGATGATTGTTGCGATCGATGACGCGCACATGCAAGGTCACCAGGTCGGTGTTGATGGTCAATCGCGACTCGGCATCGATTTCCGCTCCGTTAGGATCGGGTGTCGGCGTCGGCTTTGGTCTCAGGATTGGCGCCGGAGGGGGAGCGCCCAATTGCGGCGCAATTTTTCGGCCGGGTCCGGTTTGCTCAACCGGCGTCGCGGTCGGCGAAGGATTTGCCGTTCCCGTCTGGCGCGCCCGGCCATCGGGTTGCTGGGCGTTTGAAGCGCCGGCGGACGCCCCGACAATCAGCAGCGAAACAGCTGCAAATGCGGATATGACAGCCAGGATTGCGGCCCTGCGAGACGATAACGGACGATACTGCTTCAATCTCATTATTGATAAACCTTCTCTGAATAAATGCGCAATGTCAAACCTTTTTCACGGGTGGCAAGACTTTGATCGGGATAGAGATGCCGGGGAGGCGCGTCGCGTTGCGCAGAATGTGGAGTGCGGCGGCTTGACGCCGCTTTTTCCGTCGCGGGCCAGCGGGTTTGCCGGAAGAGTGCTACCAACAAAGCGCCGTCAAGCCGGCGCACTCCAAATTACTTGGGATTGGCGAGCGCAAAGTATCCGTCCTTCGTACGGACGAACAGCTTTGGCAATCCTCTGGGCGCGTGGACAGACACTTTGATTTTGTGCCACTTGCCGTCGGTAGTGAAGTCTTTCGGCTTGTAACCGATCGAGTATTGATGGCGCAGCTCCAGAGCGATCTGCTCGAAGATGTCGTCCATCTCAGCACCGCTGCGCGGGTAGAAAGCTTTGCCGCCCGAGACGCCGGCGAGTTCATCGAGAATGCCCTGGCCTTCCATGCCGAGCGAACTGCCCACGTCGCTGCCGCCGAGAATGCCAATCGCGTACAGCACCACGTCCGACTCTTTCAAAACGCGACGCAACTCGCCGAACGTATAACGCGAGTTATTGTCCTGACCGTCGCTGATCAGCAGCAACGCGCGTTTCTGGTGCGTGCCGCGCTGCACGCGCTCGACGCCGAGATAGCAGGCGTCATAAAGCGCCGTGTTGTTCTTGGTCTGAACGAAGGTGAGTTTGTCGAGCACCGCCTGGCCGTCGCGGGTGCGATCCATCAACAGTTGCGCGCGCGAATTGAAGCCAATCAAAAAGTATTCGTCGCGATCGTGGCTGGTTTGAATGAAGTGGGCCAGCGCGTCGCGTGCGCGTCTGACCTTATCGCCGCTCATCGAACCCGAAACGTCGAAGAGAATGCCCACCGACACCGGAGAGTCTTCATCGCTGAAAAAAGTGATTTCCTGCGGCGCCTTTTCGTCAACGACTGAGAAGGCACTCTTGTTAAGGCCCGAAACAAATCGCCCGTAAATATCGGTAACCGTAACGTTGAAAGTGATCAGATCGGTGTTGGTGATGATTGGGGTCTTATCGTCGACGGCGCCTTCCGGCAACTGTATTTTGGTCGAAGTCGAAGGTTTCTTGCCTTGATCAGTTGGCGGTGTCTGGGTGGCCACCGGTTGGACCGTAAGCAACTCTTTCGGCTGCGGATCCTGCGTTGGCTTCTCTGCAGGTTGTTCGGGTTTCTGTTGGTCCGGCTTCTTTTGCGCGAGTGAGTGGGTGGTAACAGCGATTGATGCAGCGCAGAACACCCCGGCAACGATCAAGATGGATGCAGCACGACGAGGCGACTTCATGGTTTTCCCCCAGGCTCTAAATTAGATGTGAATGGTTCGAGGGACTTGGAAGCACACATCGCACATCTTTTCGCGATGAATGCCAACCGCGGTTGAATCGCAAACGGAAATAATTCCGCTTTCACTGATCCACCTTCCTGCGCTCCGAGTGCATCGGGAGCAACAGTCTGAAACTTCCAAATCGATCGTTGCGGGGAGACGCTGTGTGCGCCTAGCAGTCGAACTGATGGACGCATTGTAGGCCAGCCGCCGTGGGGGCGCAAGATATATTAACCAGATTGGGCCATCCGAGGCGTCAAATTTTTATCGCGAAGGTGGTCAGCGTATGGCTACCGGCGACTCAACGAATCCTTGATTCGCTCGGCGGACTTGGGACCAATGCCGTCGACCATCTCCAGGCCGCCGCCGGCGGCAAACTTTCGCAAGTCATCGAGTGAAGCAATCTTGAATTTCTGATGCAGAGTGGCGGCCGTCTTCGGACCGACTCCGGGAAGTTCTAAAAGATCGAGAACCGTCGCGGGCGTTTCTGCTGTCAGTCGCTCCCAGGCGTCAAATGTGCCGGTCTCCACCAGTTCGACGATTTTGCCGGCGAGCGCTTTGCCGACCCCGGGAATTTCGAGCAAGCCGGCCAGGCCTTGCGCGCTGGCAATCTCGGCCATCGGCGTCGGCCAGGTCTCGATCGCCTCGGCCGCCATCCGGTACGAGCGCAGCCGAAAAGGATCTTCGCCGCGAACTTCCATGAGCGAAGCCATCTGGTTAAATCGACGCGCGATATCTTCGTTGGTCATTGGTTCGTGAATCGTAAATACTAAATCGCAAATAGTAAACAGGCTGCGGGCCTGCCGCGTGGCCGCTTTCCTATTCACGATTTACCATTTACCATCACTACGTTTCAGGCATCCAAGATGGACGGCATAAGCTCTAAACATTTCTCCTCACCGTCAATCAAAAACGAGGTCAATATGAAATTCAGGAATTTTGTGTGCGCGGTCATCGTCGCGCTCTTCAGTTTACAGGCGCTGCCGATCAGCGCGATGGACGAGGGCATGTGGCCCTTTAATAACATTCCGCGGGAAGAGATTAAGAAAAAGTACGGGTTCGATGTTACCGACGAATGGCTCAAGAAAGTGCAGCTTGCTTCGGTCCGCTTCAACAACGGCGGATCGGGCTCGTTCGTCTCGCCCAACGGACTGGTGCTGACCAATTATCACATCGTCGAAGACTTTGTGGGCGAGTTGAGCACGGCCCAGAAGGATTATGCGAAGGAAGGGTTCGTCGCGCGCACGCCGGCTGACGAAATGAAGATTCCCAACGTCGAGCTGAACGAATTGATCAGCCTCGACGACGTAACCAGTCGGGTCAACGGCGTCGTCACGGCCGGCATGTCCGACGCCGACGCGCTCGCGGCGCGGCGCAAAGAGATCGCCGCCATCGAAGCTGAATCGACCAAAGCCACCGGCTTGCGTTCGGACGTCGTCACGCTTTACCAGGGCGGCCGGTACAATCTATATCGTTACAAGCGATACACGGACGTGCGTCTCGTGTTCGCGCCCGAATTTCAGGCGGCCTTCTTTGGCGGAGATCCTGACAATTTCAATTTTCCGCGATTCAACATCGACATGGCCCTGGTTCGGGTCTACGAAAATGATCAGCCGGTCCATCCGGCCAGCTACTTCAAATGGTCGACCACCGGCGCCAAAGAAGGCGACCTCGCCTTTGTGATCGGCAATCCCGGATCGACGGCGCGACTGAATACGGTGGCACATCTTGAAGAACTTCGCGACACGAGCATTCCGATCGTGCTGCGCCTGCTCGAACACCGCGAAGCGATGCTCAAGAAGTACATGGCAATGGGCGCCGAGCAGACGCGTCTCGGGCAGAATGAATTGAATAGCATCCAGAACAGTCTGAAGGTTTATCGCGGACAGATCGCCGGGCTGAAGGACAAGGCGCTGATGGATCGCAAGACGCGCGACGAAGCAGCCTTGCGAAAATGGATCGCCGCCGATCCCGAACGTCAAAAGCAGTACGGCGACGCGTGGGACGCAATCGGCAAAGCGCACACGACCTACGCAACCTTCGCGCGCGAACGACGAATTTTCGATCAGGCGGGCGGATTCAATACCTCGCTGTTTGCGTACGCGCGCGCGATCGTACGGCTGGCCGCTGAGAGGGAGAAACCGAACGCCGAGCGCTTGCCGGAATTTACGGAAGCACGCGTAGCCGGTGTGCAGGCAGCAATGGCGGCCGACGCGCCGTTTGTCGCCGAATTTGAAAAGATGAAGCTGGCGGACTCGTTGAGTTACATGACGGAGCTTTTGCCGAACGATCCTTTGGTCAAGCAGATCATGCAAGGCAAAACGCCGGACGCCCGCGCCGCTGAATTGATTGACGGTTCGAAACTGAACGACGCTGCGTATCGGAAACAGCTGGCAGCGGCAACGCGCGCCGAGATCGACGCGTCGACCGATCCGATGATCGTGCTGGCGCGGACCATCGACGCGAAGGGCCGCGATCTCCGCAGGCGCTATGAAAACGAAGTCACCGGGGTCGAGCGCACGAACTACGCAAAGATTGCCCGCGCGCGTTTCGATCAGGAAGGCACGAAGATTTATCCGGACGCGACCTTCACGCCGCGCCTCTCGTACGGCACAGTCAAGGGCTACACGGAAAACGGCAAGCGGGTGACGCCGTTCACCACGCTCGGCGGTTTGTATGAACGCGCGGCTGGCTACAAGTATCAGTTCCCATACAACTTGCCGCCGCGTTGGATGGAAAAGAAATCGGCGATTGATTTGAAGACGCCGTTCAACTTCGTCTCAACCGACGACATCATCGGCGGCAATTCGGGCTCGCCGACGGTGAACAAGGAAGGCGAATTGATTGGCTTGATCTTTGACGGCAACATTCAATCGCTCGTCGGCAACTTCATTTACGACGAGTCAGTTAACCGGGCGATTTCGGTTGACGTGCGCGCCATGACTGAGGTGCTGCGGAAGGTGTTCGATGCAAATCAGATCGCGGATGAATTGACCAAAGCGCCCGCCGCGACGTCGCGCCGCGCAGCCGCAGCTGCCATTCCCTAAAGCTCGCTTCGGTCACGCGTTCAATCTCGAGGCTGCGCGTCCTTTTGGAAGCGCAGCCTCGTTTTCATTGGCGATCGGGAGGGCAGGGCCGTCCCGCAATGCGGAGTGGCAGCTGCTTGTATCTTGATCTGGCTTGCTCCTCACCCTTGGCCCGATCTAAGCTACTACATAACTTCCCTCAAAAAACTCTCCTTTGAAACAGTGAAGCAGTCGAATGGTTCACTGAAACTAATTGTGGCGAAAGGAACAGACATGAAAAAGATAATTCTTGCTTTGGCGATTGTGATCGCTACCGTAAGCGTTGCTGCCGCCGACACGTTTTATCTGCGCGACGGACGCACGGTGCACGGAACGCTGCTCGGCTTTGTTAACGGCCGCTTCGTGGTGCGGGTTGAAAATCGTTACTCGACGACGAACCCTGATTCAAACATCCAGCGCAACCGCGACAACCAGGGCGACCTGCAATATTTTCGTCCGGAAGAAATCGATCGGATCGAAATCGAGGGCCGTTCGATGGAAGAGGCGCGTTGGGAGACGAAAGACGTAGAGGTGACGCTCGCTTCGAATTGGGTGGACAGCGGTGTCTTCGTGCGTCGCGGCGAACGCGTGCAAGTCTCGGCAACCGGCGTGATTACTGTCGGTCGGTCGCGCATCAGTCCCGACGGATTGCGTACGACAGATGCGAGTGCGCCGCTGCCCACTGCCGGCGAAGGCAAATTGATCGGGGCAATTGGAAACGATGCGCGTTCGCCCATTCTCGAACTCGGCAGCAATCGCGAGTTCACTGCGGATCGCAGTGGACGGCTATTTCTAACCGCGAATCGAGGCTCGTACGCAGACGCGCGCGGCGCGTTCAATGTGCAAATTAAACGCGAGAGGAGCCTGACGGCGCGCGATACCGTTGAAGATCGCGACACTGGAATTCGCACGCGCGATCGGGACAATGGCGATCGTTATGGCGGCAATCGTAATCAGCGTGAAACCACCGTCGATGTTCCCGGAAATTCGCGCGGCGTGGATACGCGTCTCGACGTGCGCGCCGGAGAGCCGATAACTATTTCGGCCACCGGCACAATCGTCGCCGGCACCAGAGTTGGTCAGGTTGGACCAGACGGCGCGGGCAGTGGCGGTTTGGGTATCAACGCGCGTCCGGTTCCCAGCGCCGGCGTGGGTGCGTTGATTGCCTACATTCGGATGGCTAACGGACAACTGAGCCCACCGTATTTGGTTGGCAGTAATCTGACCACGAGCGTTCCCATGGATGGCCGTCTGATTCTCGCGGTGAACGACGATAACTATAGCGACAACAGCGGGAGCTTCAGCGTGAGAATTCGGTACTAGGTTTCTGTAGGGGCGGGCTCGTCCCCGCCCGCCCACAGATTTAGAACGGGCAGGGACTTTAAAACGGGCAGGGACAAGCCCTGCCCCTACACCTACACCTGGCGCCGTCCGCAACGCGGGCGGCGTTTTGTTTTTGGCGTGCGGCGCCGCTGCGCTCTGCCGGCGCACTCCAAATTCGCAACGGTTCTGTGCGAGGATGTGTTTCCAATGAGTCTGCTCAGGTCACCTTGCGACGATGGCGCGATGCGCGCTCGCAAACCCGCGAATACTGACTGCGGGCGTTCGCAGCGCCGCTGGACGCTCGCGGCCACCATCCTTGGCTCGAGCATGGTATTCATCGACGGCACCGTGGTGAACGTGGCGTTGCCGGCCTTGCAATCCAGTCTCGACGCCAATGTCGCCGATGTGCAATGGGTCGTCGAATCGTACACGCTCTTCCTCGCTGCGTTGTTGCTGTTGGGCGGCTCGCTGGGCGATCGATTTGGGCGCGCAAAGATTTTCGCCGTCGGCGTCGTTGTCTTTGCGCTGGCTTCAATCTGGTGTGGCCTGGCGCCGTCTATTCACCAGTTGATTGTCGCGCGCGCCGCGCAAGGCGTCGGCGGGGCCCTGCTGGTGCCGGGCAGTCTCGCCATCATCAGCGCCACCTTCAATGAAAAGGAACGAGGCCGTGCGATCGGCACGTGGTCGGGAGCCACGGCCATCACCACCGCGCTGGGTCCTTTGCTCGGCGGCTGGTTGATCGAACACGTTTCGTGGCGCGCAGTCTTCTTTCTGAATGTGCCGCTGGCCCTGGCAGTCATCGTAGTCGTCGTGCTGTTCGTGCCTGAAAGCCGTGACCAGGAAGACGCGGGGAAAATTGATTTAATAGGCGCGGCCCTGGCGACTTTATCTCTCGGCGGCGTGGTGTTCGGACTGATTGAGTCTTCGCGCCTCGGATTTCACAACCCGATTGTGATCGCTGCGCTGGCGGGTGGCATTGTCCTCGGCATCATTTTTGTTTTCGTTCAGGCACGAGTCCCAAGCCCCATGATGCCGCTACAACTATTTCGTTCGCGCAATTTCACAGGCGCGAACCTGCTCACACTTTTCCTCTATGCGGCGCTGTCGGGGACACTCTTCTTTCTGCCGCTCGATCTAATCCAGGTGCAAAAATATTCGGCCACGGCCGCCGGCGCCGCTTCGTTGCCGTTCATCCTGATCATGTTCGGACTCTCGCGTTGGTCAGGTGGTTTGGTGAAGCGCTATGGTTCGCGGCGGCCGCTGGTTATCGGTCCAATCATCGCCGGCATCGGCTTCGCTCTCTTCGTGCGACCCGGTACGAACAGTAATTATTGGACGACCTTCTTTCCGGCGATCGTAGTGCTGGGTTTTGGAATGGCGGTGAGCGTTGCTCCGCTGACGACGACCGTCATGAATTCCGTCCGCGAGAATCGCGCCGGGATTGCGTCCGGCATCAACAACGCTGTCTCGCGCACCGCCGGATTGCTGGCCGTCGCGGTGCTTGGCCTGATCATGTTTCACGCCTTCAGCAATTGCCTTGATAGCCGCCTCAATGGATTGAGCGTCAAACCCGAGGTACGCGAAGCACTAAACAACCAGCGGATGAAATTGGCCGCCGCGGAATTACCTTCCAATATCGATCAAACGACGAGAGCTTCAATCAAGCAGGCAATCGACGAATGTTTTGTCAGTGGTTTTCGGCGAGTCATCATTTGCGGTGCAGCCCTCGCATTAGCCAGCTCGCTGATAGCTTTCCTGATCATCCGGACGCAATAAGTCACTCAATTGGAGCGCGGGCATCCCTGCCCGCTTGAGCGTGCAGTACTTGTTCGCGCTTCGCGCTCGTGCGGGCAAGGATGCCCGCGCTCCAGAGTCTCCGCAAGAGAACCGCAACCTAAACATCGAGCCATTGCCACGGTTTGCGATCGGCAACTTCTCTATCTTTATATTTTCGCTTCATGATCGCTCAGCGGGCCGGTTCAAAGACTGGCCCCAACGGAGGTTATCCCGATGGCTGAAGTTTCTTCTACGATCCTGGTGGTCGACGATTACATCGACAATCGCGTCTTGCTCGCGGCGTGGTTACGAGCCAAGGGGTACAAAGTGGTCGAAGCGCAGGACGGCAAAGAAGGCGTCCTGCAAGCCAACCGATCCCATCCCGATCTGATCCTGATGGATTTGGCGATGCCTGAACTCGACGGCATCGAAGCGACGCGCCAGCTGCGCGAGCGTCACGCATTTTCACGGACGCCGATCTTCGCCATCAGCGCCTATGCCACCCACGACGTGAAGGAAGACGCGCTCGCCGCCGGCTGCACAGAGGTCTTCGACAAGCCGCTCGATCTGCCGTTACTGCTCGGCAAAATCCAGGGGACGCTGCATCAACCTTCACGGACGCACCACTGATCGCCGGCGGCTGATGCGCCGATGCGTCCGCACAAGTGCGGACTCTAAACGATGTTTTTTGATCCCTCTTCACCGTTCAAGTTGCCGGTCGATCGCTAACCCGCGAATCATAGCTTCCAAATCAGACTGCAATTTCACGCGCTCGGCCTGGAGTGATTGCTTGTCCTTATTCAATTGCTCGAGGCGGGTCTCTTGCGTGTCGGCTTTGGCGACATAACGCGAAATCAATTGCTTCGCTTCCGCGGTCGCCGTCAAAGCTTTGATGTTGTCGCGCAAGCGGCTTTGGTCTTCGCCGATGTCGCTGACCTCTTTGTCGATTGACTCGATGCGCGCATCAGTCGCCGTCATCCTGCTCTTGAGATCGAGAATCTTTTCCAACTGTGAGCGCGTCGTCGCGTCGATGTAATTCCGCGAGATAAAAAGCTCGAGATCGGGACGTGAGAAATTAGTCAGCGCGTAACTATCCATCAGCGCGCGGCGTTCGGTGACCGGCAACTCGATTTTCTGATGCGGCTCAAGCGGCACGCGGAAACGGTAATAACGCGCGGTCTTGATGTCGGGCTTGGCCGTATCGTCGCTCAGCGTCCAATCCTGCTTCACCGGATGTTCGATATACATCACTCGCGGCTTGTCCGTTTGATTCACCAGCGTATAGACCTTGCGCAGAGTCTGATAGTAATGCGCCTGGAAGACGCCGTTAACTGCGCGCACCATGAACGTGGGCGCGCGATCTTCTTTCAAAGTGGAATTGACCAACGTGCCGAGGTCGAGTGCAAACGAAATCAATCGCTGTTCGCCGGGCTTGAGGCGTTCCATCAAAGCTTCACCGGCGTAGGCGTCGCCATCGATCACCGTCATGGCGCCGCCTTCCAGGGTTAACGGTGAAGTGTTCTTGAGCAACATTCCACCCATCGCGCGATCACGACGAGTGCCTTCGTTATAAATCGACACGCGCTCACCCTCCATCCGCGTTTGCAGAATGGGAATTAAGGCCGAACGATCGCGCGGCACCGTGACCGGCTGGTCGATTTTGTATTCGAAAAGGTCCCCGACTTCGGCACCGGTCGCCGCTGCCTCGACTCCTGAGTCGGGACGGGTGATCGCGTCGCTGATGCTGGTCACGTTGGCGGCGCCGCCGGAAAAGGCATAGTTGTTCGAAGTCGCCGGCGAAAGGGCCTGCAGACCCTGCACCGCTCGATTGTTCGACGGTAGTGTTTGAACACTTCTTTGAGCAAATCCTAATCCGTTGTTACTTACCGCAACGGTTTCGCCGTCCTTCCGGATGTTCATCCCCCCACCACCGACAGCGCCACCCTCGCCAGGTTCATAGGTCTGCGGATTGAGCTTCAGGTCATCGGGCATCGGCACGATCGGACGATAACGATAGAAGGGTTTTTGAATTGGCTGAATGAAGGAAACCGGCGAGCCCGAAACCAGCGAGAGCGAAATGTTGGTCCAGTCTTCGTCGCTGACGTTATCGACGATGGCCCAGCCCTGGAAGAAAGGTTTGCCGCTGGAATCAAGCACCACGCGATACGTCGTCTTCCATATCGGCGCGGCCACGGTATAGCTCACCAGCATCTCGCGCGAACCGGCGCCGTCGGACGTCACCACGATGGTTTTCGCGTCGCGCCGGCGGGCTGAGGCCGTGGCGTTCGCAAATTCGCTGACGTCACGTCGCGTCCCTTCATCCACCAGCTTGATCGATCGCACGTCCGCGAGATCGAAGCTCATCAATTCGCCGCCTTCGGAAGCGATCACCAGCAGGTGCGAGATCTGCGCCGGCTTGTTCGCATCGATCTGTGCCTTGCGTTCCTCGATTGTCAGAATCGATCCGCTCGCGGTACGGCCGGCAGTCGACACCACAACACGCGCGCCTTGTAGTTGACTCAACACCCCGGCTAGCCCGCCGTTTCTTTCGTTCTCAGTGCCGGCTAGAATCGAAAAAGGGATGTCGGCCATCCGCGCCGCCGGTGGGGCGCTCGAGTTGTAGCTGACGGCGCCGATGCGTCCCTGACCAAGGTCGAGCACGACCATCGATTTCAGGACATCATCGACCTGCGATTGCTTGAATGACAGATCGATTTCGGCGTGACCCGTCACCGGGCCGCGACGTTCGATGTAAGCGACCCCATTGCTGTAGAGAATCACGCGGCGAATCGGCAGTGTTTGACTTGCCGGCCGGGCGGGCGTCTGTGCCGCCACCGCGCGGCGCTCGACCGCGGCGTGGCGACGCGTCTGCGCGAACGAGTTGAGCGAAAGTGAACAGATCAGGACTAAAAGGAGAATGTGTTTCATTGGCTTGGCCTCCAGAAGCGAAAGTGTGTTGCGTCGAGTAGACGCAATAACTGAACGTGCGCGAGAACTGGCGCTTGCGAAAATGGACTCGGCTAATTGATGCGTGGAATTTGGTCGGCGTTTGCCGCTGGAGGCGCGGCGGGGAGTAAGAATGGTCCGCACACGATCATCTCGCGTGAGGTACGGGTCAATCAGCGCCCATGAGGATCAACCCAATTTGTTCGTCAATTGGAGAGCACCGCTACTCGCCGTGACCGCTTCAGGTGGTGACACAACTCTGCTTTCGGTAATTTCCGGTGTCTTACGAAGATGCTTGAGAGGTCTTGCCACCAGCACCGGACACGGCGCCTGGCGCAACACGCGATCGACGTTCGATCCAAACAGGGCCAGGATGCCAAAGCCTGCGCCCTGCGCGCCGATGCACACGAGATCGATTTCGTTCTCTTCCGCGTAGTGAATGATTTCGCGATACGGCTGACCTTCGCTCACCACGTTTTTGATCTTGCACCAGAGATGCGCCTCGCCGGGCACGGCCTTTTGTAGTTTGCGCGCGGCTTTGTGATACACACCTTCGCCGCCCAGCGGGTACCACGAAATTTCCGGCTCGGCCACGGTGAAGGGCGGCAAGACGTGCAGGAGATGAAGTTCGGCCTGATATTCCTGGGCCACCAGCAGCCCGAGCTTCAACGCCTGCTCAGAGTGATCCGAGAAATCGAAAGCAACCAATACGCGCCGCAAACCAATTTCGACGCCGGCGCCGTCAATCCAATCACGCTCGTCAGAATGGACCACCATCACCGGGCACGGCGCGGTGCGGCTGACCGACTCGGCCACTGAGCCAAGCAAAGCGGCACGGTGCGGGCGGCGGCGTGAACGCATGATGATTAGATCCGCGCCATAACGCGAAGACTCGCGCGTGATGCAATCACCAGGGTCATCGCACTTTACGATTTTGGTTTGCCATTGCCAGCGCTCAATCTCACTGGCTGAGGCGTGCCGGCGCAGAGTCGCGTCGAGGACCACGCCCGGATTGGCAACGGCGGCAACCGACGGACCCGGATCGCAATACATGAGCACGAGTTGCGCGTCATAGGCACGGGCCAGCGTGGCGCCGTAACGCAACGCGGCGTCTGACTCGGCGGTGAGATCGGTTGGACAAAGAATGCGTTGGATTCTCATAGCTGCAACAGGGATCGGAATCTCTGCACCTCGCTGGTGATTGAGCAATGATTGTGCCGATGTCGTTTTATCCGAATAGTTCGGCGGATTGCGCGCTCAACTGTGGTTTCGAGTGGTCTTTTACTCAACCCATGCGAAACTTTGCTCAGCGCCCCGGCGAGGATCAGGACTTTTTCGCCGGATTAGTAATCGACCTGCCACATCTTTCGTTCTATGTTTTGCGCCAACTCATCCAGATCGGCGATGCGCGCGAGGTTCGCGTTATGGGCCTCGACTGCCACGGCCACGGCCACGCTCCGAGAGATGTCGCGAACCTGCTCAAGCTGCGGGTAGAGAGCGCCGGTCGTGTCCGACATCGACGGCGCAAACATGCTCAGGACGCGAGCGGCGGCAACGAACATTGCGTCAGTGACCCGTTTCGCGCCTGACGCAATGACTCCCAGACCCACGCCCGGAAAGATGAACGAGTTGTTGCATTGCCCGATGGTTACCGGGCCGCGGCGGGTCGGTACGGGATCGAAAGGACTGCCGGTCGCCACCAATGCTCGTTCATCGGTCCATTTGAGAAGGTCCGCCGGTGTCGCTTCGCACTTTGAAGTCGGATTCGACAACGGAAAGATGATCGGGCGCTCGACGTGTTTCGCCATTTCACGAACGATCTCTTCAGTAAGCGCGCCGGGCTGTGCCGAGGTACCGATCAGAATCGTCGGGTGAACGTTCCGCACGACATCGCCAAAACTGATCTCCGCGCGATTCTCAACTTGCCAGTCACTTGTTCGGGCCAGCGGCTGCGCATATTTCTTCTTGAAAGGTTCGTCAGTCTCGCGACCGTTGTGGACCAGGCCCTTGCTGTCGATCAGCCAGATGGATTTTTTTGCTTGCTCTACGCTTGCTCCCTCTACGTGCATGGCTGCGACTATCTGATCTGAAATGCCGGTCGCGGAAGATCCTGCGCCCAGGATGACTACGCGATGGTCCGAGAGTTTCGTCTTCATCGACTTGGCTGCGGCCAGCAGCCCGGCAACCGTCACCGCCCCGGTCCCCTGGATATCATCATTGAAAGTGCACAGGCGATCGCGATAGCGCTCGAGGATCCGCGGTGCGTTGTGTTTCGAAAAGTCTTCCCATTGCAGCAACACATTCGGAAACTTCTTCGTCACTGCCTGCACAAAAGCTTCGATGAAGTCATCGTATTCCTGGCCGCGCACGCGCTCGTGCCGCCAACCGAGATAGAGTGGATCGTTCAGCAAATCACGATTGTCAGTGCCCACGTCGAGCATGATCGGCATCGTCGTGGCCGGATGAATACCCGCGCACAGCGTATATAACGAAAGCTTGCCCACCGGAATTCCCATTCCGCCGACACCGAGATCGCCCAGACCCAGGATGCGCTCGCCGTCGGTCACCACGATTACGTCGACGGTCGCATTCGGCGCGTTATCGAGCAGCCCAGCAATTTGATCGCGGTACGGATAGGAGACATACAAACCGCGCGGCCGGCGAAATACGTGACTGTAACGCCGGCAGCCGTCGCCGACGGTGGGCGTGTAGATGATCGGCATCATCTCGGTGATGTGCTTTCCCAGCAGCCGATAAAACAACGTCTCGTTTCGATCCTGCAACGCAGTCAGAAAAATGTATCGCTCCAGATCGTTGCTCTTGCGTCGATAATTTCCATAGACGCGGATCAGTTGCTCATCGATCGTCGAAGAGTGATAAGGAAGCAGACCCAATAAGCCGAGGCGACGGCGATCGCTTTCGCTGAACGCACTGCCTTCGTTCAGCAATGGATGGTCAAGTATTTGATGACCGCTGAAACCCGACCGCGCCGCTTCGGACATTGGCGCCGCTGGCGCAAGAGTTGGCGTACTCATAGATTCACACTTTCGCTGTTGACGTCTTGCCGTCGCGCGCCGCAATCGGCAGATACGCACTGGTCCGCGCGCCCAGATAAACCTGTCGCGGCCGCGCTATTTTTTGATCCGGATCGTCGAGCATCTCCGACCACTGCGCCAGCCAGCCGGCCGTGCGCGGAATCGCAAAAAGCACCGGGAACATATCGACCGGAAATTTCATCGCCTGGTAGATGATCCCCGAATAGAAATCGACGTTCGGATAAAGTTTGCGTTTGACGAAGTACTCGTCTTCGAGCGCAATCTTTTCGAGCTCGAGCGCGATGTCCAGAAGCGGGTCCCTGCCGGTCACTTCGAACACGTCGTAAGCCGCTTTCTTGATGATGCGCGCGCGCGGGTCATAGTTCTTGTAGACGCGATGGCCGAAGCCCATCAGACGGAATTCGCCGGCTTTCACCCGCTTCACATATTCCGAAATATTTTTGACTGAGCCTATCTCTCGCAGCATTCGCAGGACCATCTCGTTGGCGCCGCCGTGCAGCGGTCCATACAGGGCCGCCGCCGCTCCGGCCAAAGATGAAAATGGATCAGTGTGAGCGCTGCCGATACTGCGCATCGCGTTGGTGCTGCAATTCTGTTCGTGGTCGGCGTGCAGGATGAAGAGGATCGACAGCGCGCGTTCGAGCGCGGGATTCGGCTCGTACTTCAACTCGGTCGTCTTGAACATCATGTTGAGGAAGTTGCCTTCGTAACTCAGATCGTTGTCGGGATACGCGTACTGCATTCCCACGCGATGCCGGTAGGCAAACGCGGCAATCGTCGGCACCTTGGCCACCAGCCGGTAGATCTGTTTGCGCCGCGACTCTGGATTGAAGATGTCCTTCGCATCCGGATAAAAAGTAGCCAGCGCTCCGAGCGTGCCGATGAACATGCCCATCGGGTGCGCATCGTAGTGAAAGCCGTCCATCACCTGCTTAATGCTTTCGTTGATGAAAGTATGGTGGGTGATGTGCCAGATCCACTCCTTCAGTTGCGGCTCCGTCGGCAGTTCGCCGTGCAACAGGAGATAAGCGACTTCGAGATAAGTACTCTTCTCGGCGAGCTCCTCGATCGGATAGCCGCGATATTCGAGGATGCCCTTGTCCCCGTCGATGAAGGTGATCCGGCTCTTGCAGGACGCGGTGTTCATGAACGCCGGGTCGTAGGTCATCAAGCCGAAGTCATCGTCGTTGACTTTGATCTTGCGCAAGTCGATGGCTTTGATCGTCTCGTTCTCAATCGGCAGTTCGTATTGCTTGCCGGTGCGGTTATCGGTAATCGTCAGCGTGTTGCCGCTCATTTGCTGTCTCACTTTCTGCAACGTATCAGAACCCGGAGCGGTAGCGATGGGACCAACCACGCAACCGTGAATTTTTATTTCGGGTTATCGCTATCGGCCCAGATAGAACTCCGGAGGCCAGCGAAGCGCACCAAAGAACATCCACGTTGGTCTTGATCCGGTCGCCACCGCTTCCGGTTCTGACACCGCTGCTCGCGCTTATTTCGCCGGCACCATATGCGCTTCAGTGTCGCCGTCGAACTGATATTCCTTTAGCTGGTTGATGCCGGCGATTAGTTCGGTCCGCACAATGAAGCTATTGACCTTCAGACGCTGCGTCGGCGTGCAATGGAACGAGACCACCAGCTTGCCGGCAATCGCGGCATCGCCTTTGTAGACGAACGTGCAGGCTTCGCCGCGGGCCATCGCTTCATGGTCGTGCACGAACAGGTACTGGCCCTTAAGCGTGACACCCATCAACGTAACCGGCTCGTTGAACAGCACGGTGGCTTTCTGCTTTTTGACTGGACTCGCTGCCTTGCTCACCACAGCGGTGCTGCTCAGCGCGACGGCGCACAGCAGCGCCGCAAGTAACAATAGAGTCTTCATAACGATCTCCTTCATATCGGGATTCAGTGCAGGTCTAGGCACGCCCCAAACTGAGCAACGCTTGTGCCGACTAACCTCTCCGGGATCGTCAACAAATCGGCGCTGTGATTGCGGTCACTTGCGGAAAGTTTCGCAGCCTTCATGCGAAACGTCGCAACCCCGGCGGCGTCACACGGAACAAACGGCTGTTTCTTTCACGGCGATTGCGGGAACGCCTCTTGCTCAGGATCGCTTTGCCTTTTTCAATCGAGTTGAAACACGAGGTGTGAGCATGGAAGGGGTTCTACTTCAAACTGTCGAAGGCCTGGGCGAGTCGCTCTTTCCCGGCGAGCTGTGGGAGTTGCTGCAAGCTGAAAAAGAAAGCATCGCCCACGAAATCACCGCGGATGGACCATTGCGTCATGACGCGGCAACTTCCAACGAGTGCGAACCCTGGGACGAGGCGGACGAGCATTTGCAGCGACGACATCGCAACTTGCTCGAGAGCCGGCTGCGCGAACTAAACGACGCGCAGGATCGATTGCTCGACGGCGGTTATGGCGTTTGCGGTGACTGCGAGCAAAGAATTGGCGCGCCGCGGCTCCACGCCGATCCGGCCGTGTCGCTGTGCCTTGACTGTCAACAACTGGCGGATGAATCGAGTTCTGTCCCTGCCCGCGCGTAGGGAAAGCGGAAAGACCGGGCAGGGACAAGCCCCGCCCCTACATTTCAGTGGAAGATCAAAGCGCAGTGCTTCAGCAACTTTACAGAATCCCAAAAGCCGCGACGGCTGAGGGCATCGCCATGGCGCCCGTGCCGGCACGCTGCAAAGCGCTGAAGCACATGATCGGCAACACGCCGCTACTGGCGATTCGTGTTTTGTATCGCGGCCGAGAGCGCGTCATCTACGTCAAGGCCGAACATCTGAACCTCACCGGCAGCATCAAGGACCGCATGGCCTTTCATATTTTGAAGAAGGCCTATCAACAGGGTCTCATCGATCCCGCGGACACAATTGCCGAAGCGACGAGCGGTAACACCGGAATTTCCTTCGCCGCGATCGGCCGGGCGCTGGGCCACCAGGTTACGATCTTCATGCCCGATTGGATGTCGCAGGAACGCGTCTCATTGATCAAGAGTCTAGGCGCGAAGATCATTCCCGTGCGCCGCGACCAGGGTGGCTTTGTCGGCAGCATACGCATGACCGAAAAATTGGCTGAGCATCAGCCACACATCTTTCTGCCTTCTCAGTTTGCCAACGAAGCGAACGTCGAAGCTCACGCCAAGACGACCGGACCCGAGATTTGGTGGCAACTCTATTTTCAATCGATCAGACCCGACGCGTTCATCGCCGGTGTCGGCACTGGCGGCACGATCATGGGTGTGGGGAAATATCTGCGCGAACGCAATCCGTCAGTCAAACTTCATCCGTTGCAGCCCGCCGAATCGCCGACGCTTTCAACCGGACACAAGGTTGGGCACCACCGCATTCAGGGAATCTCTGACGAGTTCATCCCGGCGATCCTGGATCTCGAGCAGCTTGATTCAGTGGTCAGCGTGAACGACGGCGACGCCATTCTGATGGCCCAGAAACTCGCCGCAAACTTAGGGTTCGGCGTCGGGATTTCGTCCGGCGCGAATTTTATCGGCGCGCTGAAAATCCAGGATGAAATGGGCGGCGACGCAATCGTCACGACCGTCTTTCCTGATGACAACAAGAAATATCTGACGACCGATTTATTGCGCGAAGAACGCGCGCAGGCAGATTACCTCACGCCCGAGGTTGAACTAATCAGTTACGAAGCGATTAAGCGAGTTTGTTACACCTGCTTCGATGGCGAGTGAACTGAGAACTGGCGCCCAATGCTGGGAACGCGGGCGCCCTCGCCCGCTTCGAGCTCAAAACGCCAGTGCAAACGTGTCGACCTTTAATGAGGGCGTTGGTTTGCGAACCGTGCGGGCGGGGACGCCCGCGCTCCCAGCATCAGTTGCTCGTTTGATCCCCAAGACTACGTATTGATTGCGTGGGTCTTGGAAGGTCTTGATGGACCACATCCGGCGCAGGCCGTGGCACATGACGAAGCATTCATCGTTTTCGGCCTCACCACTGATCTCACTCGTAACCATGCGCGTCTGATTACGTAAGCCGACGCGATCAAGAGCACAAAGACCACAGCGATGGATTGCGAATTAGCCATCAAAGTCTAGGCAAAGCCGAGTAATCGTCCGCCCTGAAACGTCACCAACGACGCCACATAAGCGAGTACCAGCATGTAGCCCATCATAAACAGCGGCCAGCGCCACGAATTTGTTTCGCGACGAACTACGGCGACCGTCGACATGCATTGACACGCCAGCAGAAAAAAGATCATTAGCGAGACGCCGGTCAGCGGCGTCCATACCAGAGTCCCATCCGCACGCCTGGCATTGCGAAGTGTATCGACCAATGAAGCAGACTTGTTGTCCGCACCTTCGCCGACGTTGTAGACGATGCTGAGGGTCGAAATGATCGTCTCGCGCGCGGCGAACGAAGAAATCAGACCGATGCCAATCTTCCAATCGAAACCGAGCGGCTTAATTACGGGCTCGATCAAACGACCCGCGCGACCCGCGAAACTATTTTCAATCTGAGCTGCGCTGTCAGAGGTCTTGGATTGCGGCGCCGAACTTCTCGGGAACGCCATCAGCGCCCAGAGCAAAATCGAGATCGCAAGGATGACGGTGCCCGCGCGCTTCAGAAACACAGTCGAGCGGGTCAGCAGTGCCTGCGCCACGTTGCCGAAGTTCGGCAGCCGGTAAGGCGGCATCTCCATGACAAAAGGCGGTGGCGGCCCGCTTAAAATTGTCCGCTTCAAGATCGAGGCCACCACGATGGCCACTGCGATTCCCAACAGGTACATCGCCAGAATGATCACAGCTCCCAGTGAAACGACGCCGAACACTGTCTTGCCGGAAAAGAATGCCGCAATTATCAAGGTGTAGACCGGCAGGCGTGCCGAGCAACTCATGAACGGCGCGATCATGATCGTGGCGATACGATCCTTCGGGCTCTCGATCGTGCGCGTCCCCATGATGCCCGGAACAGCGCAGGCAAAGCTGCTCAACAACGGCACGAACGCCTTGCCATGGAGACCAACTGCGCGCATCAATCGGTCCATCAGAAACGCCGCGCGCGCCATGTAGCCACTGTCTTCGAGTAGCGAAATAAAGAGAAAAAGCAAAAGAATCTGCGGGAGAAAAGCGATGACGCCGCCCACACCCGCGATAATGCCGTCAGTCAGGAGATCAGTAAAGATGCCCGGCGGTAGATTAGCGCGCACGACATCGCCCAGGCCACTGAACAGATGATCAATCAAAGTCATCGGCAGGCTGGCCCACGAAAAGATCGCTTGAAATACGAGCAGCATGACGAGCAAAAGAATCACCGGCCCCAGAAACTTGTGTGTGACAAACCGATCGATGCGCTCGCTGAGGTCTGGTACATCCTGCGTCCTGGTCTCGACTGCGTCGGACACGATCCGCTCAATTCGCGCATACCTTTGAATGAGCTGGGAGTGATTGTTCTGAGGGCTCGAGTCGCGAGGAGCTTTAACGTCGATCGACGGTTGCGCGCCGTGACTCGCAACATCCAACACCGCCTGGCCCAACTGTTCCAACCCACGCCGTTGTTTCGCCACAATGGGGACGACCGGGACACCTAATTCCTCACTTAACTTCGCCAGATTAATCTTCAGCTTCGCGCGTTCAGCCAGATCGACCATGGTCAGCGCCAGCACGATTGGCCGGCCGGTTTCGATTAACTGCATGGCCAGATAAAGATTGCGGACCAGGTTGGTGGCATCGACCACCACGATGATCGCGTCGGCTTTCGTCGCGCTGGCATCGAGCAGAATCTCGCTGGCGATTTTTTCATCCAGCGAGGTAGCGTCGAGACTGTACAGGCCCGGCAAATCGACGAGCCGAATGGCCGGCCCGTTTCCGGAAATGAACCAGTTCCCTGACTTGCTTTCGACCGTGACGCCGGGATAGTTCGCGACTTTCTGCCGCAAGCCGGTCAGCGAATTGAAGAGGCTCGTCTTGCCTGCGTTTGGATTTCCCGCAACGATGACTGTCAATGGTCTGGCCGTCCGCGGAACAGACAGCGGCACGTGTTCAGGCATGGAAAGGGTGTTCAAGACTGCGCTCATTGGATCGTGCGACGTCGCGGGTGGATTACGGATTGATCGTAACTTCGATCGCGCTGGCTTCGGTGCGGCGCAACGCGAGGTGATAATTGTGAATGCAAATCTGAATCGGATCGCCGAGCGGCGCCGCTTTAACGATGCGAACCGGCGCGCCGGGCACCAACCCCATTTCCATGAGTCGCAGGCCATGCGCCCCGCGCATATCGACCGACGAAATCCGCGCCGTCACATTGTTGGGAATTGAATCGAGCGTCATCAGCGTGTCCTTACTCGGATTTTCGACAACTTTGAAATTCACTTTCAAAATCACCGTCCATGGAGGGGCAATCCTCAGGCCGCAGTCCCGGTGATGAAAACCTTAAGAAAATTGGGAAATCTCGAGTAACTGTGGAGGTCAGGTCAGGTCAATCTGCGAGAATCCACGCAGGTTGGCAGCAGATTTTCCCATCCGATGGTTCCATCGGAAGTTGGTTGTCGTGATCCCGACGTGCCCGATCGTTCTATCAATCTTCAAGGGCAGCGTCATCCAGCGTTATCCCTTTCGTCGCCGCTGCTCGCTCGCCTTCGTCATTTCGCTCATGTCCGCTGCTGGTCGAATCTCGAAAATGTTGCCGTACGTAACCGCCGGATGCTGGCCAATGAGTTGGACCGCGTGATTCATGTCCCTCGCCTCAAGCACGAGAATGCCGCCGAGTTGCTCCTTGGTTTCCGCATAAGGACCATCTGTCGTGGTCACTTCGCCGTTCTTCCAGGACACGGTTAAGGCGGTTTCCGGACCTTGCAGCCCTTCGCCACCAGCCCAGTGCCCGTTGGTGCGAAGATGATCGTCGTAATCAAAGCATACGTCGAACATGGCGTTGCGCTCGCTCTCGGTCATGCCATCGAATTTGCCTTTATCGTAGTAGCCCAAACAGATGTATTTCATTTGATTGCTCCTTCTTTTCTGCGACTCAGAAAGCCGTGGCTCATCGCGTCAAAGTTCGGATTAGCGACCTGGCGGATATCAGCTTTGGCCCAGCTTGACGCGATTGCCGCGCATCAGAGTGGCAGAGCCAAAAGAATGGTCCGTCAAATTATGTAATCACTCTTCAAGGCCGGGACCGGAACGAAAGGGCCGCCCCTACTTCCCCCGCGCTGCGCAGACGAAATTCGCTGCGTCATTCGCATCGCCTGAACCTTTGTATTTCGCCACCTTCGGATAGGCGCACAAAGGCCTCGTCATCTTCACTCCCTGCGTCGGGTTCCGATCGTCTTTGTACCTGGTCGCAATTAACTGCTCAGGCGCGACACCCTTTTCCACCCATTGTTCCAGAGCGCGATAAATATTGTGCTCAGAATCGTCCGAACTTGCCGCGCCGGCCTGACCAAAAACATTCGGACCCGGGCCGCCGCCGCAATGCGACATGCCCGGCACCATAAACAAACGCATGAAAGATTCGCTGTCGCGTTGGCCCAGGCGCGCGCGCACGCTCTCGAAGTAGTTGATTGTGTTCAGCGCGGGAATCCCCGGATCGTCCCAACCATGATAGAGAATCAGCTTGCCGCCGTGCGTCCTGAATGGTTTGAGATTGGGATCGATTGCGTTGAGCGCCGCGGCCGTCTTGCTTTCGGCGAGCTTGCTGCCTTCAGCAAAGTTGAACGTGTGATAGTCCCAGTCAGCGTTTTCGTAAACCATGTTGGTGAAGAATTGAGAGCCGAAGAAGAACCCGGCGCTGCGGCCCGGCTGGGCGCCAGTAATCCACTGGTTCCAACCCGAATCTTCTGAACCCCGGCTGAAGCCTGGAAAGTACGACGGGACGCCGGCGTAGATCGATTTCAAGGCCCGCGCCTGCGCTTCAGTCAGGCACGAGGCCGAATCTGCTCCCTTGCAAATCAAGACCGACGGATCGAATTGGCACTGGCGCGGATCGCTAAGCAGCCCGTCTTTGATTCCGTCCTGCTCGTCGCAGGCGGTCATCACCGCCGCGGTGATCGCGGGCAGCTTTGTCGCCGGAATATAGCTGTCGCCGTTCAGCGTAACCGATTGCATCAACATCGCCGCCGTGAGCAGGCGTGTCCAATAATTGGCGGGCGCCCCGGCGATGATGCCGTCGTAGTCCGTCGGGAAGCGTTGTGCCTCCATCAGCGCTTCGCGGCCACCGTCCGAGCAACTGGAAAAGTAAGATTGTTTAGGTAGCTCGCCGTAGAAATTCTGAATGATGGCTTTTGCCGCGACGGTCATTTCGTGAATCGCGCGCCACCCAAAATCGATCACTTTCTCCGGATGGCCCAACGCCCACTTGGCGTCCGCGCCGCCGGTATGACCGGTGTCGGTGCCGGCGGTTGCATAGCCAAGCTTGATCGCCGCCACCATCGCATCGAACGAGATTGATCCGGCGAATCCACCGTTTCCCTGACCCCGATATTTGCCGTTCCAGCCACTCAGCGGAAACCAGACTTCGACACGGATGTCTGAGTCGGCTGAAGGAGTCAGCGTAGCCGCGACGCGACAGAAAGCCGGGAGTCCTTTGATGCTGGTGGTCCTTCCCGGCAAGCTTAGTTCCCCGGTGGTTACTGTTTGCGCCGAGGTTATCTTCATGTTTGGCAGCGCAAGTTGGGCCAGGCTCTCACAAGTCTTCGCGGCCACCGATGCAGTCGACTGCGCGCAAGTGAAGATCGACAGGACGATCAGAACTGGCACCAGCAGGCTGCCTCTGATGCCCGCCGCGGTCCGAGATTGATCAAAACTCTTCATCTGGAGGCTCCTCAATTAGCGTTCAAAAGCGCGCGCATTCTTTCATCGACAGGTGCTGAATTCAAATTCTGCTCCATGCATCCGCCGCCATTGATGCGGGGAAAGCGGCGGGCTATCCCGCTGCTTCTTCCGGAGCCGGGAAGAACAGAAGCTCGCGCACTTCGCCGGGCACATCGCAGGCGATGGCACCCTTCTTCGCCCATCCCAGTGCCTCGTCCATATTGGCGCATTCGAGTATCCAAAATCCGCCCATGTGCTCTTTGGTCTCGGTGTACGGCCCATCGGTGACGAGCACTTTGCCGTCGGGCTGCCTGCGCAGGGTCCTGGCGTTGGCGGGCGGGGCAATCCCGCAAGCGAACTTCCGCACGCCGGCAGCAATCATTTCGCGATTGAGCGCGTGGATCTCTTCGATCATTTCTTCGGTTACGCTGGACGGGTCGAAGTCGTCGGGCATGTAGTTACAAACTAAATACTGTGGCATGGCTTTTCTCCTTGGTTCCTCTGAGTTGTTTTCGATGACTCGTTCCCAGTCCACTTCGGCGAGTTCATCGTTCTTTGTCCTATAGTCGTTGGGCAAACCGAAAATCGACAGCCACTTCAATTTTTATTTTCGCTTTTTTATTTCAGTTGCCGGATCCGCTCTTGCAGGAATTGCCGCTCCGGTTCCTGTTGGGTCAACGCCAGCGCTTTCTCGTAAGAAGCCCGCGCCTCAGCGCTGCGGCCGAGCCGGCGGTACATATCGGCACGGGCTGAATGCGCCAGGTAGTAGTTTGCCAAGTCGCCATGTTCCAGAACCGCGTCGATATGCCGAAGGCCCACTTCTGGACCATCGCGCATCGCAATGGCCACGGCACGATTGAGCAGTACAACCGGCGAAGGTTGCATCCGCACCAATTGATCGTAGAGCGCGACTATCTGCCGCCAGTCGGTCGCAGCGGCGTGCTTCGCCTCAGCATGAACGGCCGCAATCGCAGCCTGCAGTGTGTAAGGGCCGAAGCGGCGGGAACTCAGGGCTCTCTGCACCAATGCGACTCCCTCCGCGATCTGTCCGCGATTCCAAAGCGAGCGATCCTGGTTCTCGAGCAAAATCAGTTCTCCGGTCGCAGAGGTTCTCGCGGCACGGCGCGATTCCTGCAGCAACATCAGAGCAAGCAACCCGATGATTTCAGGCTCTGGACCTTCCCGCTCTGTTTGGAGTTCGGTGAGCAACCGGCCCAATCGAATCGCTTCGCCGGTTAGTTCGGCCCGCGTAACCTCCGCTCCTGACGCGGCTGAGTAACCCTCGTTAAAGACGAGATAGACGACCTGAAGCACGGCGTTCAGCCGCGCGGGCAATTCCTGCGGCGACGGCACCTCGTAGGGAATGGCTGCCTCTCGAATCTTGGTCTTTGCACGCACGATGCGTTGGGCCAGCGTTGCTGGCGTGACCAGAAATGCCCGGGCAATCTCCTCGGTTGTCAGGCCGCAGATTTCGCGCAGGGTGAGCGCGACCTGTCCTTCGGCAGGTAGAGCGGGATGGCAGCAGGTGAAGATCAGACGCAGGCGATCATCTTCGATCTCTTCGTCATCAATCTCCGCGTCAACGACGGAAGCCTCGCGGAAGCGTGCTTCCATATAGAGCGCAAGATCTTTCTGCGTTGCGTCATCGAAGCGCGCGCGCCGGCGCATGCCATCGATCGCCTTAAAGCGGGCGGTCGAAATCAGCCACGGGCGCGGCTTCTCCGGCATACCGGTCCTGGGCCAGGACTCGAGCGCGGCGGCGAATGCCTCATGCATGGCCTCTTCGGCAAGATCGAGATCTCCGAGCAGGCGCACCAGCGTCGCCAGAACCCGGCCCGATTCCGACCGGTAAAGAGTCTCAATGGTCCTGCTGAATTGTTCGGTCCCAGGGGGCGGCATCACGCCAAACTAGCAAAGGGAGTAGCTCGACAACAACTGTGCGGCGGGTTCGTCTACCGCAATATCAGTAGCACGATGGATCTCAGCCTTTGATTCATCTTACTTTTGACCGCCGCAGAAACGCATCAACGATTCGATTCGTCATTGGAAATATCAGGCCCGTCGAGATCGGCCCAATTCATTCTGTCGTTGTAAGTTTTTTGAGAGGAAAATGTTTTGGTGGAGCAGAGGGGGATCGAACCCCTGACCTCCGCATTGCGAACGCGAACAAGTTGGGTCCACTGGCTACTACGCATTCTTACTGGGTACTAAACATTCAACAAATGCAGCCGTCCGAGAGAATTAGTAATCCATAGGTTCCTACAGCTTTCCATTCGCGTCCCTACAGTCGCGTCAACCTGACGCCAAAAACTTAAGACGGTCGTTACGATTCTCAACCTTACTCCCAACGGATATTAAGAGCGTGGGAGAGACTTCCGCCTTGTCTGACGAAACGGTATGAGCCACTATTGGCGTTACGAGATCCAAAATCGGAGATTCGCGCTTGATAGCCCATACGTCGTTTTCCTTCTTGCAGTAATATCAAGTCGCAGGGCTTCATCGTACTTTCGCGGGTTGGTCTTGATAGAGATCGGCAAAAGGTGGCTTATCTCGGGAATCCACTCGGCCCGACGAACGGGAACGGCACTCATGTTACAGGTGGTTCGGCTCTGGTGAGGCCAAAAGCTAGAAACGTTTGCCCAAGAGAGCAGCAGAACAATGTTCATTGATCTCCCGACTCCCGGCTTAAGCTTTCGGTGATCATTGATAGTATTTCTTATCAAGGATTCGCGGAGAGCGCTTGTCGATCAAATACTCAGGTCCGCCCCCGTTGAGATGACTGGCCGGCGCGTAGATAACTCTCCAAGCTTGTTGAAGTTTGCACACGGTCAGTGTGAACCGTTTTAGATCACCATACTGTCGGGTTGCATCCTTCTGCGCAACATCAATCGCAGTTTCTTTGCTGGTTTGAGGTGAGCCATCCTTGGGCTGATTCAGCGCGCCCTGTGCATTTGACAGTTGTCGACGACCGAGAATAACGCCTCCTGTTTTGGCAAGGACAACTTCGAAGATCGACGGCGAATTCGTCGACTCAAAAAAGATGCGCCAATACGAATCCTGCTCACAACTAGTTTCTGCAAATTGATCCAGGTTGGGAATACGGTTCGAAGCATCTTTTCGCGCAATTCTTAATGCCGCTTGCAGATCTATTTCCTGACCGCTTGCGGACTGGCTCTCGCGTGAAATCTTTGGATTTTGCGAGTTCGCCCTGGTGTAAGCACAGCCGAATTGCAAGGACACGATTAGGCAGAGGCAAACCGTCTTGACGCTCATAGATTCCTCCCGACTGGCTAGTGACAATTCTTATTATTCGCTGAATTCCCCGGGTATCCTGGCACCTGCTTTGGATCTTTGGCAAGCTCCGGATCGCTTCCCCTTCTGTCGGGGCCGGTGTCGTATATTTTCATTCCTTCTGATATCACCAAGCCCGGAACACCCCGCGCAAAGTTCAGACCTGAATCGGCCAAGTCAGGAAATGGAGAATACCCCTGGGTCTTAAAGCCTGGATGCGTATGAAAATCTCCTACCAGCATTGCGCCCCGCAT
>DATANL010000626.1:0-3687 GCA_036266295.1 Pyrinomonadaceae bacterium
ACACGGTTCCGGGACATTACCTACGCTGCCTATTTCACCGATCCGACGACAAATCGAACTGAGCAGCGGCGCTTCGATCTGCGTGTGACCAAGGATGCTATTCACATCTACATCGTCAACCGCGGCAGGCAGGCCCGCAATTTCCCGCTCGAATTTTATGTGTCGACTTCGTATGCCGACGGCACGCCGGCATCATGCGACGTGACGGTGTCGCGCGCGTGGGATGACGATGAGCCACGGCCTGAAATCGCTTTGCGGACGATTAAGACCGACCGCAACGGACTCGCCAAAATCACGGGTCTGATGTTGCCGAAACTTGCGGTGGACGATGACAACCCGTCGCTCATGTTTCGCGCGCGTGACAATCGCGGCGGCGCCGGCACGCACTCGGAAAACTTCGATCTCGACAAGGAACACATTTTCCGCATCACGACTGAGAAGTCCTTGTATCGCGACGGTGAACCCATTCGCGCTGAGATCACCAGCAATCAATCGGATGTAACTATCGCGTTAGACGCGATCGGCGCGGACCGCGTCATCCAGTCTCAATTAGTGCATATGCAAAACGGGCGGGCGTCGGTGACCGTGCCGTACCGCAAGGAATTCTCGGGCGCTGTCGCTCTCGCTGCTTACGACCTGACGGCGACCGAAGACCAATCGGCCGCGATCCGCACGGTTCTTTATCCACACGATCACGATCTGAAATTGAATCTGCGCTTGAACCAGGAAATGTATCGGCCGGGCGAAGAAGCGACCGCCGATTTTTTAACGCGCGCGGCCGCCGGTCACGCGACCGAGAGCGCCCTCGGCGTCGTCATCTTTGATAAAGCTGTCGAAGAACGCGCGCGCTCGGACCGCGATTTTGGCGGGAACTACGGATTCTATCGGACCTACTGCTATTTGAGCGGATGTGATTCGCAGGTCGCGGGCATCACCCGCAACGATCTCGATCGCGTGGATCTGACGAAGCCGTTGCCCGATGGTCTGGATTTGGTTGCCGAGGTACTGCTGACGAACTACGGATTCGCGCCGCAGTTCTTTCACAGTGAAGAAGGTATTGCCAGGGCGGACACGGCTTTCAAAGATTTTTTCAGCGCGCAAATTGATCCGCTAAAAGATTTTCTTGAGCTCGAATACAAGCGGAACGCCGATTATCCGAAAGACGAATCGTCATACCGGCGGCTGGCTGTGAACGACGGGATCGCTTTTGACGAACTGCGCGATCCCTGGGACATGCCTTATCGAAACCGTTTCTTTCCCGAAGGCGCGTCCGACGTCCTCGAGATGATGAGCGCCGGCCCGGACAAAACTTTTGACACGTCCGACGACTTTCCCGTGTTGCGCATTGAGCGTCCGTACTTTCGCTTCACCGGCGAGGCAATCGATCGCGCCGTTCAGCGATATCACAACCGCACCGGCCGTTTCATTCGCGACGCGGCCACGATCAAGAACGAGCTGCGCGCGGAAGCCATCGACTTTGACGCGCTGCGCGATCCCTGGGGCGAGCCCTATCATCTTGATTTTGGAGCGGACCGCACAAAGCTACAGGTGCTGGTTAGCAGCAGCGGACCAGACAAGCAATTCTCAAAGAAAGATAGTGACGATGTACCGCTGTGGACATCGTCGATCGATTACACGACCGATCTGCGCGTATTGGTCGAGGCGGCGCTCTCCAATTATTTGAAGACGAACGGCCAACTCCCGCAAAACGACGGGCAGTTGAATGGGGCGTTGCAGCAAGCCGGCATTAATCGCGACGACCTGCGCGATCCCTGGGGCCGGCCATACTACGCGACGTTTCAGCGGACCTCCTTCTACGGCAATCGCGTTACAACTTACACGCTCGCCAAATACGGCGAGAAGCCGCAAGAGAAAACCGAACTGAAGCCCGTCACGCGGCAAATGAATTTCATTTTGCTGCGCAGCGATGGCCCGGACGGCGCGGCCGGGACCTACGATGACTTCAACGTCGCCAGCTTCTCACGCGTGCTGAGCGAACAGGCCGGAGATGAAAGCAAACCGCAGCAAGTGAAACCGCCGCTGATTCTGCCTGGTTCGCGCGGCGCAATCATGGGCACGGTGACGGATCCGAACGGCGCGGTCGTGCCGGGCGCGAAGGTCACCGCCAAGAGCGTGCGCAACGAATTAGAGTACGCCGCCGAGACAGACGATAGCGGTACGTACCTGATCAAGAATCTTCCGGTCGGGGTTTACCAGGTGACGGTGGACGCCCAGGGCTTCAAGCGGGCGATGATCACAGAAGTCGTTGTGCGCTCGTCGAGCCTCACGCGAGTGGACGTGGCGATTGAGGTGGGTGCGGCGACTGAGAGCGTCACGGTGACTGCTGCCAACGACTTCGAAAACACGACCAATGCAACCGTGTCGACCACAGTCGTCACGAAGCAGATCGTTTCACTTTCACCGGGTGTCCTCGCCGTGCAAACGTCGACCCCACGTCTGCGCGAATACTTTCCCGAGACGCTTCTGTGGCAGCCGTCACTGGAAACCGATAAGCAAGGACGGGCCCAACTCAAATTCAAACTTGCCGACAACATCACGACCTGGAAGATGTCGGTGATTGGTTCGACGGCAGACGGGCAGATTGGCACGACCGAGAAAGAGTTCACGGCGTTTCAGCCATTCTTTGTCGAACATGATCCGCCGCGCGTGCTGACCGAGGGTGATGAGATTTCGCTGCCGGTCGTGGTTCGCAATTATCTGAATCGCGATCAGAACGTGAATCTCGAGATCAAGCCTGAGAGTTGGTTCACGCTGTTGAATGCGACGAAGCAGGACATCAAGGTCCCGGCCGGCGATTCCAGCCGCGGCACTTTCGATTTTCGCGCGACGGCCTTAGTCAAAGATGGAAAGCAAAGAATCACGGCAATCGGCGGCGATGCGAACGATGCGATCGAAAAGCCGGTGACCGTCCATCCGGACGGCGAAGAAAAATCAGTCACCGCCAGCGACATCGTTTCCGAAAACGGAAGCGCCGCCCTCGATATTCCAGCTTCGGCGATTGCGAATTCCCGGCACGGTGAATTGAAAATCTATCCCAACCTGCTGGCGCACGTCGCCGAAAGTGTCGAAGCCATCATGTCGCGGCCGTACGGCTGCGGCGAGCAGACCATCTCTTCGACTTATCCGAGTTTGTTGTTGCTGCGTAACGTCAAGAATGCCGGCCAGGACAGCGCCCTGCGCGGCGTCGCCCAGAAGTATCTGCGCGCGGGTTATTCGCGGCTGCTTAATTACCGCCACGAAAACGGCGGCTTCACCTACTGGGGGCGCGGCGAGCCGGATCTGGCGCTGACCGCCTACGCGCTCAGGTTTCTCAGTCAGGCCAGTGACGTGATCACCGTCGATGACGACGTGATCAAGCAGGCACGCGGCTGGCTGATTAAGCAACAGCGCGTTGACGGCAGCTGGGTTGTTTACGATTACGACGGCAAGACAGAAAACCAGGCGCGCACGCTGATGCTGACCGCCTATCTCGCGCGCGTGCTGGCGATGACCGCCGGGAAAAGCGACGCGAACGATCCGAAAACGAAAAGTTCGATGACGCCGGAACTGAAGCGCGCGCTGGACTATCTCTCGACGCGAATCGAACAGATCGACGAGCCTTATACGATTGCGTCTTACGCTATCGCGCGCATCGACGCCGGTGACTCGCCGGGTGCCGCGAAAGCG
>DATANL010000627.1:0-3537 GCA_036266295.1 Pyrinomonadaceae bacterium
TGGTTGAGGTTCGGTCGTCGCAGTTTGGGCTACCAAACGCGCGCCGGCGAGCGCGAGCAGAAGAAAAACGAACGATAGCTTCCTCAACATTTGGGTCGGTCTAATCATCTGGTCGCTACTGTTCGCCGTTGGAATCATAACACAGAACCTAACACTCAAAATTCGCGGCTGTCCGTCGTGTCAGTACGGCGAGCGGTAGCGACCCGATCAAATATCAAGTCAACGGGGCCACATGATCCCATCGCTACCGCTCCGGGTTCTGACATGGCTATCAAGCACGCCGCAAGAATAAAAGAGCAGCTTCAAGCCGCCCACGCGTCACTTAAGATGCTCGTTGCTTGCGCGAAGATGTACATGCCGGTTCCCTGAACTCGTTGACAGTCTCACGAACACGCTCCTAGAATTCCAACATTGAAACTCTGTGAGCGCGAAACGTGAACCGATAACGATTGACAGCCTGCTTGCGACTTACGTTGTTCGGAAGAAAGAGATTCGATCACGGCTACGCGAATTTCGTCACGTTTGGCAGACGGCTGGTGATGCGCGCTTGTGGGAAGAGATGGTCTTTTGCATCTTCACCGCCGGCGCCTCGGCCAGGATGGGACTGCGGTCGGTCGAAGCGCTCAGACCTCTGTTGCAGTCGGGCGCTCATCATGAGATGACGCGCGCGCTGGTCGCCGCGGGCGCGCACAGATTTCCGAATGCGCGACCAGGGTACGTCGTCGTGACGCGCGATTATTTGCGGGAAATATGCTCGATGCGATTGCGCGAACGCTTATTGAGTTTTCGTGATCCGATCGAGCGGCGTGACTGGTTGGCGAAAGACCCGCGCGTAAAAGGTCTCGGTTACAAGGAAGCAAGCCACTTCCTGCGCAACATCGGATTCAAAGGTTATGGCATTCTCGACAAGCACATTGTTCGTTCGCTTCATGAATTGAATGTGATCGATTCGCCCAAGCCGCCGACTACGCGCGGCAGGTATTTGGACGCCGAAAACAGGATGCGAGAATTCGCCACGACATCCGGCATTAATTTCGATGAACTTGATCTGTTGCTTTGGTCGATGAAAACCGGCGAGATTTTGAAGTAGGTATCAACTATGAAGTACCGCTTAAATCGGAACCCAACATTCCCCATCGTCCTGCTAACCTGCGTCATCGTTTTGATCGTCCAGGGGTCGGCATCGGCCTTTGGCGATAAGAACAGCAAGCACCTGGCCCGCGCCGAGAAGGCGCTGAAGGCCGGCGACTTTGAACAAGCCGAGCGCATTTATCGCGAGGTCCTGGCGAAGGATGATCAGGACGTGCCGGCGCGCCTGGGACTCAGCCGCGCGCTGCTGAAAGAGCGCCGTCTACAGGATGCCTTCGATCATGCGGCCCGCGTGATAGCGCGCGACCCGCTGTCCGCTCGCGGGCACGCGCTGTTGGGCGCAACGGTGTTGGCGTCCGGCGATTTTCGTCTGTCGGTTGAAGAGTTTCGCACCGCCCTGAGCCTGAACGAAAACGAAGCCATCGCCATCGCCGGTCTGGCGATGGTTGATTATTACGAGAACCGAACTTACTCATGCATCATTGGGCTGCGCCGGGCTGTCACGATCGATCCCGATGAACCCGATTACATTTTCAATCTCGGTCAGGCGGCCGCCCGCTCCGAGCGTTATAAAGAGGCCGCCGATGCCTACGAGCGTTTCCTCGTAGTGGCCCCGCGCACCGACGCCGAAAGACGCGCGCGCATTCGCGGGCTAATCGACTTTCTGCGTTACCTCGGGCAGCAGGGCTCGCTCTACAACCTCGATGGCGCCGACCGCACAGTGGTCCAATTCGATAGCCCTGACTATCGGCCGGTGATCAAGCTGCGCCTCAATGGATCGAAACAGTATCTGCGATTCGTTTTGGACACTGGTTCGGGCATGTCCGTGCTTTCAGAAGAAACGGCGAAGAAGCTCGGCATCAAACCGGTTGCGCGCGGAGGATTGGCGCGCGCCGTCGGCGGCGGCGGCCGTTTTGAAATCGTCTACGGCTATCTGAATTCGATCGACATCGGCGAAGTGCGAGTGACGAATGTGCCGGTTTACATTCGCCATTTCTACGACGAACAGAATGCGGTCGACGGCTATCTCGGCATTGCCGCCATCAGCCGGCTGGTGGCCTCCGTCGATTACGGGACGAACCGGCTGACCCTCGCGCGCCCACGCATTACCGACGCCGATACCCAGGCGACGCGCGCTCCGAGTCTGGACACCGAACTGCAACGCCCGGGCATCAACATTCCCGTGCGCACCACGGCGAGCGGATTTCTCAGCGGCGAAGTACGCGTTGATGGCATCAGCCGGCCGTTGAATTTCATCATCGACACCGGCGCGACGGTAACGGTCCTGTCAGAGCGGGCGGCGTCGTTGGAAGAGGCGCAACGCTTTATCAAACAAGGAAAGATGAAGGTCTACGGCGCCGCTGGAATTGCGGACGACGTCAGAATCGCAGCCCTGCCGCGCGTGGCCATCGGCGGTTACAGTCGTGAAGGAGTAGATGCCGCCGTGCTCGATCTCGAGCCGGTAAATGAGACTGCTGGATTTCAACAGAGCGGAATTCTGGGCGGCAATTTCCTGCGGCATTACCGGATCATTTTTGATTTCCCGCGCAGCATCGTGCGCTTTGAATCTTTGGAAGCCGATCCGTCAAAGGGCGGCGCGCCGCCTGAAATTCAGGGCCGCCGCTGACGAGTTTATGAAGCACAGCACTTATCTCGAAACGTCCGTCATCGGAGCCTATCTCGACAATGGCGAACCGTTTCGGCGCGACCTGACCATGCGCTGGTGGGAGCACGAACTGTCCGAGTATCGCGCGGTAATTTCGCCGCTCGTGATCAGTGAACTTGATCGAGTGAGTGAGCCGCATCGTTCGGCGTACCTGAAACTCGTCAAAGGTCTCGAGCAAGTCGAACTCGCCGAAGAGGCGGCGATACTTGCCGAAGGTTACGTGTCGCGCGGCATCTTTCATCGCAAGTACATTGCTGATGCTTTGCATGTGGCGGTTGCTTCGTTTCACAAAATCGATTATTTAGTTACATGGAACTTCGGACATCTTGCGAACGTTCGCCGGCAGGCGCGGATTCGTTTATTCAACACCGCCGCCGGATTTTTTGTCCCAATGATCGTGACCCCCGAGTTCCTGGTCTCGGAAGCAACCGAGGTGGAAACGAGGAGAGAGTTTTGAGATTTGAGTTTTGAGATTTGAGATTTGAGATTTGAGATTTGAGATTTGAGATTTTGACGTTTGGAAATGTTGAGTTGTTAGGTTTTAGTTTTCGAGATCTTAGTTTTTTGAGTTTCTCGTTCTTATGTCGTTCATGGTTAGCTTTAAGCCTAAGGTCTAAGCACTAAGCTCTAAGCTCTATTGAATCTTGAATCTTGAATCTTGAATCAAAGTTATTCTGACTACAGACTTCTGTTTCATGTACCGCCGCCCAAAATTCTTAACCGTGCTCCACGAGATTCGCGAGACCATGTCACGTGAAGCCGATTACGACGTCGATCTTTTC
>DATANL010000628.1:0-2829 GCA_036266295.1 Pyrinomonadaceae bacterium
CTCCGCCTGCGCATGCGGGTGAAGTACACCGACTTTGTCGTGGGCCGCGGCCGGGTCACGATTAGGGAAGTTGGCGACGCACCCGAAACCACCGGGAAGCCAGACTCGCCGACGTCGCCGCAGACACAGGCGCCAGAATCAGATAAACCATCAACTTCGCCGGCGACTCAACCACCAGCTACCGGCGACACGTCCACTGAAGAGAAAGCTCCCGCCGAAGGCGGTTTCATGAATGGCAAGGCGATCGATTTGCCGAAGGCTGTCTATCCTGAAGCGGCGCGCAAGACGCGCGCTGCCGGAACAGTCCAGGTGCAGGTGCTGGTCGATGAAACCGGAAAGGTAATTTCAGCCACGGCAGTCTTTGGCCCCGAGGAGTTGCGCGATGCGGCCGTCAAAGCCGCACAGCGGGCGAAATTCAAACCGATGATTGTTGACGGCGTGCCGGTGAAGGTTAAGGGGATACTTACTTTCGATTTTGTGGCGCAGTAGTCTTCGGCGCGCGCACAGAAAGTTTCGTAATCCCTCGTTCGCGCATGATCGTGTTTTGAATCTGTCGCACGAGCGCATCAAGATCTTCATCGGTCCTGACCCAGGACGTATCGACCGGCGGCATCATGACCATTTCGATTGTGCCTGGCCAGGCCTCGCGGGTTCCCTTGCCCATCAAGACGTCTGAATTCTTCAAGGCGATCGGCACGATGGGCGCGCCCGCTTCCACGGCCATGTGAAACGCACCTTTTTTGAAGGGCAGCATCTCGCCCGGTTGCGCGCGCGTCCCTTCCGGGCAAACCATAATTGACACGCCGGAACGCAACCGGTCGGTCGCCGTCTTGATCGTTTCCACGGCCCGCTCACGATTCGATCGATCGATTGCCATGACGTTCACAAAGCCCATCGAGTAACCGAGTATCGGCGCTTTCAGCAACTCTTTCTTGGCAATCGCCCCCATGCGACGGCCGGTGAAAGCAAACAGTGGCGCCGCGTCGAGATAGGAATTGTGGTTCGATACGAAAACGTAAGGCTGGGCCTCGTCCAGATGCTCTCGGCCCGTGACTTTGACTTTGACCCCGGACAACTTCAACCAGGTCCGCGCACCCCAATTGGCCCACCAGTAAATCCAGGCTTGCCGATTGAAAAGACTACCGATCAAAATTGCCTGCGGCGCGAAGAGTAACAGCAGGAGCGCGGCGATAAACCACGACCAGGCAAAGAGCAACACTCCGATGATATGCGGGCCGCGTCTTGTGCTAGACTTCGCCGCGCTGGTTTGAGACTGGGTCTGCCCACCTAACTCTTGAGAGGTAACATCCGAATGCATCGTCGCCTTGTTAACAGAAGGACAGTCAATTCGACTGTCGCGCTGACCATCATATTCGTTGCATCGGCGGTTTTCACCGGCGCGGTTCACGCTCAACGCCGAACTGCCGCCACGACTCTCGCCAACTCGATCCCTTCGCCCAAATCAGTTTTCGGATTCGATCCCGGCCAGGACCGCACCATCATCGATTGGAAACAAATCACCGATTACTTCGCGCGTCTCGACAAAGCCAGCGACCGCGTCCAGGTTACCAACATCGGCACTTCAACATTGGGGCGTCAAATGATCGCGGCGATCATCAGCGCGCCCGAGAATATACGCAATCTCGATAAGTACAAAGCAATTCAGGCGAAGCTGGCCGACCCGCGCAAGATCATGAGCGATGCCGAGCGCGATGAACTAGTTCGCGACGGCAAAACTGTGGTGGCAATTTCGTGTTCGATTCACTCGACTGAAATTGTCGCTTCGCAAATGTCCACGCGGCTCGCCTACGAACTGGCCAGCGATAACCGGCCGGAAACACTTGCGATCCTGCAGAACACGATTCTGATCCTGATTCCTTCGCCGAACCCGGACGGCGTGGACATTGTCGCCAACCATTACCGCAAGACTTTCGGCACCAACGCCGAGGGCAGCAGTCCGCCGGAGCTTTATCATTACTACGCCGGTCACGACGACAATCGCGATTGGTTCATGCTGGATCTCAAAGAGACAAAGAACGTCACGCGATTATTTTGGAAGGAATGGTTTCCGCAAATTGTCTATGACATCCATCAGCAGGGTTCGAATGGTTCGCGCTTCTTCGTCCCGCCGTTTTACGATCCGCCGAACCCGCACATCAATGCGCTGCTGCTCAGACAGGTAGGCTTGATCGGTCACAAGATGGCGGCTGACGTAACCGCCGCCGGATACCGAGGCATTCTGACAAACGCGCTTTACGATACGTGGTGGCACGGCGGCTTTCGCACCGCGCCGTACTTTCACAATTCAATCGGCATCCTCACTGAGGCCGCCAGCGCCCGTCTGATGACACCGAGCAACGTCACCCGCGAACAACTGGCCCGCTCGAACACGCGCGGGATGAATAGCGCGATGGAAGTCAGTACGAATTTCCCGAATCCCTGGGCCGGCGGCACGTGGCGTCCGAGCGACATCATGGGAATGGAATTGATCGCCTGTCACTCTGTGCTTTCCCTCGCTTCGAATTACCGCGCCGATTACCTGCGCAATTTTTATGAGCTGGGAAAAGCCGGGTTAGCGCAACTGACCAGTGCCGATTCCCTGGGGTATCTAATTCCCGCGGGACAGGGACGGGACGAAAACGTCGCGAAGATGATTGGAACGCTGGTTGAGCAGGGCGTCGAAGTGTACCGGCTCGACAAGGAGTTGCATGGACTTTCGGTCGCGCAGTACCTGGCGAAGTTGCCGAATGGAAAGCGTGAGATCACCAATGTGGGTACGATTGCGGGCGGCACGCCGGAAATCCCTGCGGGTAGTTATGTTGTGTTCTT
>DATANL010000629.1:0-7323 GCA_036266295.1 Pyrinomonadaceae bacterium
CCTCGCGGCTGCGAAGGTTGGACCCGCCGGTCGCGCGATTGGTATCGATATGACGCCGGAAATGATTGAACTCGCCCAGCGCAACGCGGCGAAGGCGAACGATGGAAAAGGCTATTCGAACGTTGAGTTTCATCTGGCGACGATCGACAAGTTACCGCTCCCGGACAATTCCGTTGATTGTGTCATCAGCAACTGTGTCATCAACCTGGCTTCCGACAAGCCGGCGGTCTTTCGCGAAATCGCGCGAGTGCTGAAACCGGGTGGACGGTTGGCGGTAAGCGATATCGCCTTGAAGCAATCGCTGCCCCAGGAAATCAGTCAGGATTTGTATGCGTATGTCGGCTGTATTTCCGGGGCCGTTCTGATTGACGATTACCGGCGTCAGTTGATTGAAGCCGGATTCACGAATGTTCAGGTAATCGATTCGGCTGCCGATCTTAATGCTTACGCGAAGATTGAAAACCAATCGGGATGTTGTGCGCCTGCTCCGGCACAAATCCAAACTCAAGCCGGCAGTTGTGCGCCGGCGCCGGCTGAAAGTGCTGCGCAAGCGGCGGCCGCTTGCTGTGCTCCCGCGCCAACGTCCGAAGCGGACACGAAGCTCTTTGAGCAGTTCACAAATCTGTTATCGCTTTACAACGTGAATGACTACGCGGCCAGCGTAAAGGTATTCGCGATCAAGTGAGCTGACGAGATGAAGCAGACCAGGCGCTGTCATTTCTCGATCGCTTCTTGAGCTTGGACAGCAACATGAAGAAACCAGTTCGTGTGCTTATTCTTTGTACGGGGAACTCCGCGCGCAGCCAAATGGCCGAAGGCCTGCTGCGCGAGATGGGTGGCGATCGTTTTGAAGTAGCCAGCGCGGGTGTCGCACCAAGCTTCGTCAGGCCCGAAGCAATTGCGGTCATGCGGGAAGTCGACATTGATATTTCCGGCCACAAGTCGAAGTCAGTCGATGAGTTTACCAATCAGGAATTCAACTACGTGATCACCGTTTGCGACAACGCAAACGAACAGTGTCCGGTCTTTCCAGGTAACACAAGACGCATTCACTGGAGCTTCGACGATCCAGCCGCAGCGAAAGGAGATGATGAGCAAAGGCTCGCGGTGTTTCGGAGAGTGCGCAAAGAAATTCGTCAGCGTCTTCAGTTGTTTCTGCGCGGCTGAAAATTAAAGAGGACCGACAGCGCAGGTTCTAGCGATAACGATAAGTGATGCGGCCGCGGCTCAGGTCGTAGGGAGACATTTCGACGGTAACGCGATCGCCAACCAGAACCCGAATGCGATGTCTGCGCAGCTTGCCGGCAATCCCCGCCAATACCACGTGGGTGCTGTTGTCGAGCTGAACTTTGAAGAATGCGTTGGGCTGCTTGTCAATAATCGTCCCTTCAGCCGGAATCAAATCGTCTTTTGCCAATAGAGTCTCCTTCTCGGTTTTCTAAACGTCCTGATAGCGCTCGACCATATTTCTTCGCAGAGCGATGGTTAATCTTTTCCAGGTCGCCGATGCTGTCGTGAATACAAACTGTCAGGCCGATCATCTATATAAGCTTCAAAGCCCCGAAGACCGCGGCCAGCGCCACGACTACGCCGACAATTAAGTGCAGCCAGCTAAGTGCCAGCCGGTGGCAATAGGAGCATTTTACTTGCCATAGCGGCAGGACAGTTCCGCAGTGCGAGCACGACCAGATAATTTTCGCCATAATTTGATCCAGTTAATCAAAAGCTGCGCCGGGGGCATTTCCCAGCGAGCGGTTTCGCCTGCGGTCTCGTTGTACTACGAGTCGCCACCTCACGTCGTAATTGTTCAAGCTAATAATTCGGCCGCCACACGGTTATCTTCGCGCGCAGCCATGAGCTTGATCTTCTTCAATTCCCCGCGTCGGAATCCAAAGAAGGTAGCCATTTGGACGATCTGATTTTGATTCACGAAATCTTTTTGATCGGCGCAGAACTTCTCGAGTCCGGGAGCGAATTCACGGCAACTCAAGCCTTTAGGAATGTCGAGCCCGAGTCGACATCCGCCACCTTGCGTCTGGTGCAAACAAAATTCACAGACAATCATTCGTTATTCGGTGCCCGCTGAAATGTCCGATCGATTGAGCAGGGCCTTTGCGCAAAAGCTGTCGATCGCCTGTGCTTCACTCTCGTACAACCCGAAAACAGCGAACAAGTTGGTGGCCCGCATCATTTGCCGGACCGTCGGCGCCAGGTTGAAGATTTTCAGCTCGCCGCCGCGGTCCTTCACTGTGACGAAAGCCGAAACCAGCTCGCCCAGGCTCTGCGCCCCGAGTGAACTTGCGCTGTCAAGATTAAGCAGGATGTGAGTTTGTCCGGCGGCCATGAGCGACTGGGCAGCGTCGGCCAGAGGCACGCTACTACCGCCGAATCGCAGCTTGATTCTCAATTGGGCATCAGCATCCAGAATCGTGACGCTGCCGACGCGCCTCTCTCTAAAGCCGAGTTCATTTGAATTTGGTTGGCCAATCACGCAGACAATCGCATCCGGCATCGTATGCCATCGATAATCAGCTGTTGGCTTCAGGTGATCTGGAGAATTCCAGAAGAGCTGAGGACAGAGTTAGCCGGAACTCAATCTCGTGATAACAAACTACAACGTACAGGGAATATATGTCAATCATGAAATATATGTTGCGTGTTAAATATTGGACACCTGTGACATATACCTGTATGCTGACAGCGGCTCAACAGAAAAGGTGCAATGATTCAAGTTCAAATCGATCACTTACTGAAGGCCCAGGGACGATCTTTTTATTGGCTGGCGAAAGAAACCGGCGTCAGTCACACGACGCTGTGGCGCTTGAAGAAAGACAAGGCCCAGGGCATTACATTCAATACCCTCGAGTCGATTTGTCGAGCACTGAAGTGCAAACCGGGCGACGTGTTGACAATGCGTCGTAACAAACCGGTTAAGTCCCGGCGCTAATTTCGCTTACTTTCGCTGCGATTGCATTTGATGACAATCGGCGCAGACCCCGACACGCACAGTGGTGCTTACGGGTTAACTTTGCTTGTTCGGCGCACATGATGGAGAAAACGCATGAAAGTTCTATTAATCAATCCTGAATTTCCCGATACCTATTGGAGCTTTAGACATGCGTTGCCGTTCGAGGGCAAGCGCTGTGCTTTTCCGCCGCTGGGACTGTTGACGGTTTCGGCTTTGCTGCCTGAGTCATGGGAGCGCCGATTGGTCGATCTCAACGTGCAACGTCTTCGGACATCGGACATTGAGTGGGCCGACATGGTGTTCGCGACGGCGATGCTGGTGCAAAAAGATTCGCTCCGTGAGGTCGTTGCGCGCTGCAAAGCGCACGGGAAGCGCGTGGTGCTGGGCGGTCCTTACGTTACCACTACGATCGAAGAACTACCGGAAGCCGATCATGTCTTTCTGGGTGAAGCCGAAACTACTCTGCCGCAGTTTGTGGCCGACCTGGCCCGCGGCGAAGCCAAGCGAACTTATCAAGCGTCCGAACGCCCGCCACTTGCCGCCACTCCGTTGGCCCATTTTCATCTCGCCAACCTCAAGCGTTACAGCGCCATGTCCGTGCAGTACTCGCGCGGCTGTCCTTTCTCGTGCGAATTCTGCGACATCATCGAAATCTACGGACGCGTACCCAGAACGAAAAGCAATCAACAGATGCTGATGGAATTCGACGCGCTGTTAGCGCTTGGTTGGCGCGGCACGGTCTTCATCGTCGATGACAACTTCATCGGCAACAAGAAAAATGTCAGACAGCTGCTGCCCGAAATAGCCAGGTGGCAGAAAGAGCACGGCTACCCCTTCTCGTTCATTACGGAATCAAGTCTGAACCTGGCGGACGATGAAGCCTTGCTGGCGAACATGCGCGAGGCCGGCTTCCGCCGCGTCTTCATCGGCATTGAAACACCGGTCGAAGAGAGTTTGCAGGAAGCTCAAAAGTCGCAGAATCGCGGAGACCTGCTCAGCTCGGTGAAAAAGATCCAAAGCTATGGAATGGAAGTGATGGCCGGCTTCATCGTTGGATTTGATAATGATCCGGTAGATATCTTTGAGCGGCAGATCGATTTCATTCGCAAGAGCGCGATTCCTCTCGCCATGGTGGGCCTGCTCAATGCCTTGCCTGAGACTCAGTTGTGGAAGCGACTCGAGCGCGAAGGCCGACTGCTCGGCGAGGCGTCAGGCAATAACACCGTCTGCACTTTTAACTTCAAGACGCGAATGGATCCGGCGCTATTGATCAAAGGCTACCAGACGATCATGCAGACCATCTACAGTCCGCGCGAATATTATGACCGGGTGCTGGATTCGATGAGGCGAACGGCGCAGCAATTCCACGAGCCGAATCATTACAACCTGCTCAACGGGTTCGCCTCATTGATGCGTATCGTGCTGAAGCTGGGGGTATTTGACCGTGAACGTAAAGAGTTCTGGAGTTTCTTCACGCGGGCTGTCATCAAACGCCGCAATCGCGTTGCGGAAACCCTGCGACTCGCGGCCATGGGCTATCACTTTCGCAAGTTGAGCGAAATGTACCAATGACCGGCTAAGACAGCCGGTCTGGTTCATACGTTCTATCTGCCGCGCCGCGGACTGAATGAGCGAACCGTGCTGCGGGCGGTGCGGGCCATCGGCGTAAATGCTCTGCCCGCGACGGCAACCGTTGCCGGCATGCCGCCAAATCCTTCCGGCTTTATCCGTTTCACTGCTTGTCCAGTCAGCCTTTCGATCGCGCGCATCGATAATTCATCGACGGGAGCGACGATCGTGATGGCTTTGCCCTGATTGCCCGCCCGGCCGGTGCGGCCGACGCGATGGACGTAATCTTCGGGCGCGGCCGGCACGTCATAGTTGATCACGTGCGAGACTGAATCGACGTCAATGCCGCGCGCAGCAATATCGGTCGCTACCAAAACGCGGGTTCGTCCATTGCTGAATTCGCGCAACGCTGCTTCACGCTGCGGTTGCGAGCGATCGGCGTGAATGCGATTCACGCTGTGATCGCGCGCTTTCAAAATATGCGAAAGCCGTTCGGCGCCTCGCCGCGTGCGGGTGAATACCAGCACCCGCGCAAATTCTTCGCTCTCTTTTTCCAGCAACTCAATCAAGAGCGCTGTCTTTGAATGCTGTTCGACCTGGTAAGCAGTCTGCTCGACCATGGTGGCCGCGCGGCCACGTTTACTTACTTCGATCAGCTCGGGCTCTTTCATCGTCGAGCGCGCAAGTTGTTCGATACCCGTCGACATCGTGGCTGAGAACAACAGCGTCTGTCGCTTTGTCGGCAACATGGCCAGCACGCGGCGAATCGCCGGCAGAAATCCCATGTCGAGCATGCGGTCCGCTTCGTCTAAAACCAGGACTTCGATCGTAGAAAGATTGACGGCGCCGCGCTCGGTCAGATCGAGCAAGCGTCCGGGCGTGGCGATCAAAACACTCGCGCCTTTTCGCAGCTCGCTAATCTGGGTGCGGATGTTCGCGCCCCCGATCGCAATCACCGATGCGTTCTGCTTGACGCGATTAAGCTCGCCATAATTCTTTTGAATTTGCAGCGCCAGTTCGCGCGTCGGCGCCAGCACGAGCACACGGAGGCCCGGTCTCGGTTGTTCGCTCATCTTTTGAATGATAGGAAGTAGAAAAGCGGCCGTCTTGCCGGTGCCGGTTTCGGCACAGCCGATTACGTCTCGGCCGCTGAGGATGACAGGAATTGCCTGTCGCTGAATTGGTGTCGGTTCGTTGTATCCGAGAGACTCGCAAGCGCTCAGTTGCGCAGGCGCGAGTCCCAGTTGAGAAAAATCCATTAAGTTCCTTTTGCTAAGTGACGAGCTTGGTCGTCTTGATTAATTCCTTTGCGAGGCAGCGCAGCTCTCCGTAGCGGCCATGGTAATCAATGTTTCATGATTCACCGCGGGAGAAACAGAGAACCGCGCACTGCTCATCGCTTATTGTTCACTGCTCTTACGAGTGCGGTTCACGATGGCCGACGCCGTAGCCGCGGCCATTGCGATCACCGCCGCCGCAATTACCATGAGCGGTCGCGACCACCGCCGCCATTAAAGCCACGTCCGCCGCCGCCGCCGTTATTTTCACGAGGCTTGGCTTCGTTGACTTTCAGCGCTCGGCCACCGACTTCTTTGCCATTGAACTGTTCGATGGCTGAAGCAGCTTCTTCCTTACTGGCCATTTCGACGAAGGCGAACCCACGCGAACGGCCGGTCATGCGGTCTTCGACCACGCTCGCTGATTCAACCGTGCCGGCTTGAGCAAACAGCTCCTGAAGATCCTGGCTGCTGGTTTGGAAAGCGAGATTTCCAACATAGAGTTTATTTGACATAGAGATATACCTTTCCCCTTTTGGGGTTGAAAAAGAAGCTGCGAATCGGATTGGCTTCGGCAAAAACGGTAAGCGGTCGAAGGACCTGGTTCGGATGCTCTTTAAATAGAGCGGCTTCGGAGATTTAGTAGCGAGCCTACTCTCGAACCATCGAGACGTCCGGCGCTAATCGTTTTTTGCGCGGGGCGCATCACCGTTGGATGCGCGAGAGAAGGATTACAGCAATCATAATGCCTGAGTTGGTCCGAAGTAGCAAGCTGAAAGCCACTCCGCGTCGGGGCATCGGTAGTTCTTAATCGAGAATACGACGCGCGCGTACCATAGAATTGACCTGGCCGTCGACTTTCATCACATCTGCGACTGCCGGCGAGTTGCGTCCGCTGCCTCGATTCTTTTTCCCCAGGGTGCCGAGACCTTCCTTAATGAAGCCGAAGATCGTCCGCCGGTTTTGAAAGACTACTTTTATCCACTCCCTCTTGGTCGTCTGTGGAAAAAAGATCCCGCGGAACGCGAGCCGCGAAATGAAGTGAAAGACGCGGGGTCCCAGTCCCTTTTGATTCATTGATTGAATCACTTCCCAGTTTCGCTCCGGACTGTAGGAAGCGGCCCATGCGCTACGAAGCTCGCGATGGGTTTCATCAATCGTCATCTTGAGCGGCTTGTGGGCCATCGAGTATCGCTCAAACTTCAACCAATGTTTGGGCCGAATCAATCGGCCGTCCTGCAGCAGACGTTTGTACAGCGGCGTCGAAGGGAATGGTGTCAGCTGCCCGAAGATCGGCAGCCCGGCCGGCCAGGTGCGAACCTGTTGCAGAATGCGGTCGGCGACTCCCGGCGTGTCATTATCCAAACCGATGATGAACGAGGTGACTGCCTGGATGTTGTGTGCGTCCAGCCGGTTGAGCACGGTCGCGTATTCCTCAGGCTTATTGAAACCCTTTTTCACGTCCGCCAGATTCACCGGATCGATCGATTCCATGCCGATGAAGATCAT
>DATANL010000630.1:0-6219 GCA_036266295.1 Pyrinomonadaceae bacterium
CGAGCATCGTCTGGAAGAAGTTGCCGAGATTAACGGCATTCGCTTCGTCAACGATTCGAAAGCTACCAGCGTGGACGCGACGGCGAAGGCGCTCGAGGCATTCGCTGCAGATCGCGGCAAGGTGGTGCTGATTCTCGGCGGCCTCGGAAAGAAAGCGCCGTACGCACCGCTGTCTGAACTGATCAAAGCGCGCGTGCGCAGGATGATCCTGATCGGGGCGGATGCGCAGACAATTGAATCAGAGATCGGAGATGCCGCGCCGCATGAACATGCGACCGACATGCATGACGCGGTGAGCAAAGCGTTCGCAGCCGCCGAAGCCGGCGATGTGGTGCTGCTCGCGCCCGCGTGTGCGAGCTTCGACATGTTTGAAAGCTTCGAACAGCGGGGAAGAGTATTTAAGGAAGAAGTTTCAAGTTTAAGGTTTCAAGTTTCAAGTTCGCATCAACTTGAAACCTGAGACTTGAAACCTCAAACCGGTTATCGTGATGACCCAGAAGTTACAAATCGATCGATGGTTGTTTTCCGCGACGATCGGCCTCGCGCTGTTCGGAGTGGTGATGGTGTACAGCGCGTCGGCAGTGATCGCGCAGCAGGAGAACCACAGCCAGTTTTTCTATTTGACCAAGCAGGCGCTCTGGACCTCGATCGGTCTGGGCGCGATGTTTGTGGCAATGAACTTCGATTATCAGAAACTGAATCGACGATGGATTGTGTACGGGCTTTTGCTGGTGACGGTGTTGTTGCTGGTCGCGGTCTTTGGGTTCCGTCCGACCAACGGCGCGCGGCGTTGGATTCGGTTGAGTTCGTTTTCGCTGCAACCATCGGAAATCGCCAAGCTGGCCCTGGTTCTCTTTCTGGCGCGATTTCTCGATCGCCGCACGGGCGACGAGGCTTCATTCTTTCGCACGTTCATCCCGTGCATGCTGGTGATTGGATTGCTGGCCGGATTGGTAATTAAAGAGCCGGATCTGGGCACGGCTTTGATGCTGGCGATTGCCGGAGTGACGGTCTGTTTCGCCGCCGGTGTGCGGCCGCGCCATGTCTTCTACGCGTCGGTCCCGGCGCTGTTATATGTCGGGAAGATGCTGATCTTCACGCCGTTCCGCATGCGACGGCTGGTTTCATTTATCGATCCGTGGGCCGATGCGCAAGGCGCGGGTTATCAAACTGTGCAGGGGTTGATTGCCGTCGGATCGGGCGGCACGCATGGGCTGGGCTTTGCGCAGGGAAAACAGAAACTCCTGTTTCTGCCGTTCGCGCATTCCGATTTTATTTTTGCGGTAGTCGGCGAGGAGTTGGGACTGGTCGGCGCGCTCATCGTCGTTTTCGTGTTTGCGATTTTTCTGTGGCGCGGACTGCGAGCTGCTTTGCGCGCGCCCGATCGATTCGGACTGTTGCTCGGACTCGGCATTGTGATTGGGATCGTGGCCCAGGCGCTTTTGAATATCAGCGTGGTGTTGGCGATTGTGCCGAACAAGGGCATACCGCTGCCGTTCATTTCGTACGGTGGCTCGTCGCTCGTGCCGACGCTCGCCGGTGTCGGGATTCTGCTCAACATCTCGCAGTACGCGGCGCTGGGCAAACGTGAGCGCGCCGACGATGGCGAGTACGAAGAGGACTGGGACGAAGCGCCACGTCCCCGGCGAAAGCGTCTGCCGCGACAGCGCGCCACCGCGGTCGCGCGGGCGCGTTATGGGTGAGCCATGCGCGTGTTGATTGCCGCAGGCGGCACCGGCGGGCACATTTATCCGGGCATCGCGGTGGCGAACGAGATCATGCGTCGCGACCCGGCGTCGGTTGTTCGCTTTGTCGGCACGGCCCGCGGATTGGAAAATCGCCTGGTGCCGCAAGCAGGGTTTGAACTGTCGCTCATTGAAAGCGCGGGACTGGTGAACATGGGGCTGGCCCAGCGGCTGCGTGGCCTGGCCGTCCTGCCGAAAAGTTTTTTGGCCGCGCGCCGTTTGATAAAAGAATTTCGTCCTGATGTGGTCGTGGGCGCGGGCGGATATGTGAGCGGCCCGGTTTTGATGACGGCTTCGTTCATGCGCGTGCCGACGGTCTTGATGGAGTCGAACGCGGTGCCGGGATTTACCAACCGGCGGCTGGCGCGCTTCGTCGATGCGGCGGCAGTTTCGTTCGAAGCAGCCCAAAGGTATTTCCCGGGCAACGCCGTGGTAACCGGCAATCCGGTGCGGCGCGAGTTCTTTGAGATCAAACCGAAGCAGCGCGACGCGCAAAAAATTTCGTTGCTGCTGTTTGGCGGCTCGCAAGGGTCGAGGGCAATCAACGAAGCAATGGTGGCCGCGTTACCGCACCTGGCGTCGCAGCGCGAACGTTTGCAGGTGACGCATCAGACGGGGCCGGCTGATTTTGCGAGAGTGCGCGACGCCTACGCGGCGAACGGTTGGCAGAATGCGGACGTCCGCGAATACATCGATCAGATGATGGAAGCTTTTGCGACCCATGACTTGATTGTCTCGCGTGCCGGCGCGACTACCAGCGCCGAAGTAATGGCCGCGGGGAAAGCGGCGATCATGGTTCCACTGCCGGGTCAGCTGGAACAGCAGCGCAACGCTGAAGCGCTCCAGAACGCCGGCGCCGCGCGAATGATTCTGCAGAGCGAATTAAGCGGCGAACGGGTAGCGCGCGAGATAACCGAGTTGATTAATGCGCCAGAGAGAATTTCTGAGATGGAAACGGCAGCGAGAAGGATGGCGCGTAAGGATGCGGCGGCGGCCGCGGTGGATTTGATCGAGAAGATAGTGAGCAGTAAGCAGTGAGCAGTAAGAAGACAACGATAGAGTCGGTGCGCGTAGTCATGTTCACAACGTGGGTTTCTTTTTCTGCTCACTGCTCACTGCTCACTGCCAACTAATATGTTCCGACCATTCCAACATATTCACTTCGTAGGCATCGGCGGCATCGGCATGTCGGGCATCGCCGAGGTCCTGGCGAACCTCGGCTTTCGCGTGACTGGGTCGGACCAGTCGAAATCGGAAGTGACGGCGCGGCTGGAACAATTAAAGGTCGAAGTGACCGAAGGTCATGACGCGGAAAATGTGGGCGATGCGCACGTCGTGGTCCGCTCGACGGCAGTGCGCGACGACAATCCGGAAATCATCGAAGCGCGTCGGCGATCGATTCCGGTGATTCCGCGAGCTGAGATGCTCGCCGAATTGATGCGCATGAAGCCTTACACGGTCGCCTGTGCCGGCTCGCACGGAAAGACGACCACCACTTCGATGGTGGCGACGGTGCTGGGCGCGGCCGGACTTGATCCGACTTTCGTAGTCGGCGGCATCGTGCGCAGTTATCGCTCGAACGCGCGGCTGGGAAAAAGCGAGTTGATGGTAATCGAAGCCGACGAAAGCGATCGATCGTTTCTGATGTTGACGCCGATGATCGCCGTCGTGACCAACATCGATCGCGAGCACATGGATTATTACCACGACATGGAAGACGTGCGGCGTTGCTTCGCCGATTTTGTGAACAAGGTCCCGTTTTATGGAGTGTCGGTGCTGTGCCTCGACGATCCGCATGTGCAGGCGGTGATTCCCAAAGTCGAGCGCCGCCGCATCACTTATGGAATGAGCGCACAGGCGGACATTTCGGCGCACGAAATCTCGTACGATCAGTCTTTCGGTTCGACCTTCACCGTCTTAAGCGGAGTCAACGTGCTCGGCAAGGTTTCGTTGCGAGTGCCCGGCAAGCACAACGTTTACAACTCGCTCGCGGCGATCGCGGTCGCGCTGGAATTGGATGTGCCCTTCGACACGATCGCGCACGCGCTCGGCGAATTCAGCGGCGCGGAGCGGCGTTTTCAATTCAAAGGCGAAGAGCAGGGCATTACGGTGGTCGATGACTACGGGCATCATCCAACGGAAATTAAAGCGACGTTGAGCGCCGCCCGCATCGGCGCGCCGAACCGTCGCATCGTCGTGCTGTTTCAACCGCACCGTTATTCGCGGACGGCCGATCTCATGGATGAGTTCGCCAGCGCCTTCAACAACGCGGACGTTCTGCTGGTCATGGACATCTATGCCGCGAGTGAAACGCCGATCGAAGGCGTCAGTGCCGAGATACTGACCGGGAGAATCAAGAGTTACGGGCATAAGAGCGCTCAGTACATCGGCGGATTGGACGGCGCGGCCGAGCATCTGCGCGAGACGGTGCACGAAGGTGATTTGGTGATCACGCTCGGCGCAGGTTCAGTGCACCGCGCCGGCGATCAGTTGTTGGCGCTATTGCGGGAGAGTTAATCGAGGATGGAGCCTATCAGACAAATGGGACTAATCAGTCCCATCCGTCCAATAAGTTCCGCGCGCGCGACGAGTTTTATGGTTGTAAATAAGGACCAATTGATCGAATCAATCGCCGCAAGGCTTGGCGTCCGCGCTGAACGCGGAAAACGTTTTGCGGATCTGACGAGCCTGCGAGTGGGTGGCGCGGTCGATTGGGCGCTGTGGCCGCAAACCGAGGAGCAGGCGGCGGCGCTCGTCTATGAGCTTGAACAGCAGGGCATCGCCTGGCGGCCACTGGGGTCAGGCAGCAACGTGCTGGCCGACGATGGCGAACATCATTACGCGATCGTGAGTTTGAAAGCGTTGAAAGCCGATCCGGTGTTCGATAGTCATCGCGTGTCCGTGAGTGCCGGATATTCATTGCCGCGTTTGTGCGTTGACGCCGCGCGCAAGGGCTTGTCCGGGATAGAAGGTCTCAACGGAATTCCCGGCACTGTCGGTGGAGCGCTGTGGATGAACGCCGGCGCGTACGGCACCGAGATCGGCACCGTGGTTGAGTCCGTTCGCGTAGCTCGCGAGGGCCGGGTCACTGACATTCCCGGCAGCGAGGTGCAGTGGAATTATCGTCACACGTCATTCCGCGAAGGCGAGTTGTTGTTGGGCGCGACGCTCGCACTTCATCCCGACGAAGCGCAGAGTATTAATGCCCGCATGGAAAAAGCTAAGAGCCAGCGCCTGGCGACGCAGCCACATGGCACGCGTTCGGCGGGTTGCTTTTTCAAGAATGCGCCCGCGAGTCCGGTCGGCACCGGCAAAATGATCGATGACCTCGGGATGAAGGGGACTCGTCGCGGCGGCGCCATCGTTTCACCGAAGCACGCCAACTTTATTGTCACCGAAGGCGATGACGCCAGGGCGTCCGATGCGCTGGCGCTGGCGGAAGAAATTCGTGAGCGCGTGAAACAGGAACACGGAATCGATTTGGAATACGAAGTCGAAGTCTGGAGCAGCAAGCAGTAACGCTACAACCAAAATGAAGGAACAAGTTGTCTCATCGCGCGGAACGCGCCGCGGCGGAACTCAACAAAAAGGGTTGGTACAGAAACCGGCGCGACGCGACGGGTCGCCGGCAAGTCGCGGCCGCAATTTTTCACCGCGCGCGCTACTCGCATACGTGCCCAGGGCTTTGAAGTTTGTGATTGCGATTGTGATCTTGATCGCCGCGATTGTGGGTTATCGAATGGCTGCTTCGGCCGCGCTGTTTCAGGTTCAGGCTATCGATGTGACGGGTACTTCGCGTACTTCGGCAGACGAAATTCAGGGCCTGACGCGGCGAGCGCTGGCGCGCACCGGCGTCTGGCGCGCGGATCTCGTGGCCATCAGCAACGAACTGAGTCGCCTGCCGGGAGTTCGCCGCGCGGTCGTCACCCGGGTTTTGCCCGATCGCATCCGCGTGCGCATCTCCGAACGCACTCCGCTCGCGGTGGTGCGGACCTCAGCGGGCCACTTTGTTTGGGTGGATGATGAGGGCGTGATGCTCGGCGAGATGAAGCCCATCGATCACTTGCCGCCATTCTTTATTCGCGGTTGGAACGAGGAAGGCGGAGATGATGCTCGCCGAGAGAATGCCGAGCGCGTGCAGAAGTACTCGCAACTGGTGAAGGAGTTGGACGCGAACGGTCTTTCGCAAAGGGTAAGTGAAGTCACCCTGACGGATCTTCGCGACGTGCGGGCGCAATTGGCCGGCTCCGATTCGCAAATCGAAGTGAGGCTGGGATCGGAAGAGTTAGGCAGCCGTCTGCAAATGGCGTTGCAGGCGCTGGACACGTACAAACAGACACCGCGCGGCTCGTCGATTACTTATGTTGATTTGCAGACTGGACGCGTGGTGATCGGATTCGGTTCCGGCACCAGAACGACGACTGACGCGAGCAGTTCCAACGCGGGCCAGTCGCTGGGTGAGACAAATGCGACG
>DATANL010000631.1:0-5215 GCA_036266295.1 Pyrinomonadaceae bacterium
TGCGGCAGTGCGTTTCACTGAGCCGAACGAGAATTATCAGCACCAGCATCAGAACGTCCGGGTGCAGGACGGAGTTCAGTACGGAGACCTGCCGGAGTTCGATGACTTTAATTACATCGCTGACGTGGCCCGCGTGAACGCGGCGGCGTTGGCCGCGCTGGCGTCGGCGCCCGCGCGACCCAGGACGGTCACTTTCCCGACGAGTCTGTCGGCGGACACGCCCATACGCTGGGAAGCGAACAAGGAGACTGACCTCGCGGGTTATGAGATTGTCTGGCGCGACACGACCGAGCCGACCTGGACGCATTCGCAAGCCGTCGGCAACGTTTTGACTTTCACCATGAAAGGGATGTCGAAGGACAACTACTTTTTTGGTGTCCGCGCGATCGATAAAGATGGAAATCGGAGTCCGGTGACGTATCCGCGACCTTTACCGAGAGCCCCGCGGCCCGATCAAAGTACACAGCAGCCGCCTCCATAGCTTTCGGCTGCCGGCCACAAGCTCCCAAAAGAAATGGGCGCTGCATTCTTGCCAATGCGGCGCCCTCCCTTTTGGGACAACCATCGGAGAAGCACCTTTGCCCAGTTCTTCCCGACGTTACCTGCTTAGACGCGCACGTCACTTGTTTGGCCGAAAAGTTTGCAATAATTTTTTTCCGTCGACGCCGCGTCATCTGGACAGCGCCACAGAACCGGAAACATAATTTGTCTGGCCGCTTTTTTCGACCGTTCGCGTGGGAGATGCGTCTAACTCGTGTTGGCCCAAGAACCCACGAATCAAATGAGGAAAGTTATGATTAGAAGTCTTCCGAAAAATCGACCCTGGCGCAGCGCCGGGGGCGTGCTCACCATTGTTGCGATCGTCGTGACCAGTCTGGCTTCGATTACCGGTCAGAGCATGCGAACCGCAACGAGCAAATCGAGTGCGAAGCTTTCTGCAGATCAGCGAATCCTGCACGTCCTGAATCGGCTGGGATTCGGCGCGCGGCCCGGCGATGTCGAACGCGTGAAGGCGCTGGGGATCGATAAATATATCGAGCAACAACTCAACGCCGATCAGATCGACGATTCTGCCTCGGAAGCTAAGCTACAGAATCTCGAGACGCTGCGCATGTCGACGGCCGAGTTGTACGAGAAGTATCCGCAGCCGGGACAGCTACTCAAGCAGTTGCAGCAGCGCGGCGCGCTGCCCGCGGAATTGGCCGGCGCGCGAGACAACCGCGTCAAAGGCGGGAAGAATGCGATTAATCCCGACGCCGCGAAAACGGGCGACGCGATGACGGCGGATCCTAACGGCAACGCGAATTCGAAGACAGCAACTAATCCCGCCGATCAAAATCCAATGAACAATCCGGAATATCGCCGGGCGATGATGGCGTATTTCAAAGAGAACAATTTGCGGCCGGCGCAGTTTCTCACCGGCGAACTGCAAATGTCGCGCATCCTCCGCGCGGTTTACAGCGAACGTCAGTTGCAGGAAGTGATGGTTGATTTCTGGACGAACCATTTCAATGTGTACGCGAACAAGGGCGCCGATCGCTGGCTGCTGATTTCTTATGATCGTGACACGATTCGTCCACACACCCTGGGCAAGTTTTATGATCTGCTGCTGGCCGACGCTCAAAGTCCGGCGATGCTGTTCTATCTCGACAACGCGCAGAGCGTGAGTCCGAATGCTCAGCCTCAACAGCGTCCGGGCGCGGCGCGTGGGCCATTGGCCGGATTACGGATGCCGAACAATCCCCAACAGCAACGACCGCAAGCACAACAACAGCGCCGTGGCATAAACGAAAACTACGCGCGTGAGTTGATGGAGTTACACACGCTGGGCGTCGACGGCGGCTACACGCAGAAAGATGTTCAAGAGGTCGCGCGCTGCTTCACCGGCTGGACCATCATCGCTCCGCGTGGGGCCGGGGCGGCGGCCCAGGCGGTTTTGAACGGGCCGATGGCCGACATGGCGCGCACCAGAGCCGGCTCGTTCATGTTTCGTCCCGGGGTTCACGATAACGGCGAAAAGATTGTGCTGGGTCACAAGATTCCGGCGGGCGGCGGCATGAAAGATGGCCTGATGGTGCTCGACATTCTCGCGCATCATCCGGCGACGGCGAAGTTCATTGCGACCAAGCTCGTGCGACGCTTCGTTGCCGATGAGCCGCCGGCGACCCTGGTCGATCGCGTCGCGCAGACGTACGCAAAGACCGACGGCGATGTTCGCGAGATGCTGCGCACGATTTTCTATTCGGCGGAATTCAATTCACCCGATGCTTATCGCGCGAAAGTGAAGCGGCCGTTCGAGCTGGCCATTAGCGCCGTCCGGACCATCGGCGCTGATACCAACGGCGGCCCGCAGTTCCATCAGTGGATTCAACGCATGGGCCAGCCGCTCTACGGCTTCCAAACGCCGAACGGTTACTCCGATGTGGCTGAAAATTGGGTTAACACCGGGGCGTTGTTGGAGCGGATGAACTTCGCGCTGGCGCTGGTGAGCAATCGAATTCCCGGTACGCGGGTCGATCTTTCGAGATTAATGAACGACGCAAAACCCGGCACGTCGATCGATAAGACCAAGCTGTTCGATCAGTTGGTTAGCGTGATTGTGGGCGGCGAAATGTCGGCGAAGACACGGGAAACGTTGCTCAAACAATTGGGCGATCAGATCACGATGCCGCCGGCGGCGCGTGCCCAGGTCGCCTCGAACACTGCGCCGGCAAATCCGTTTGAGGAAGGATTCCAACGCGGCATTTTGGGTCCGGGTGGAGGTGGGCCACAGCAACAGCAGGCGCCGCGCGAGCAGCAGTTGGCCCGCATCAACGCCTCGAGCGTTGATAATCCGTTGGTGAAACTGGCGGGATTGATTCTTGGTTCGCCGGAGTTTCAGCGGCAGTAGAAAAATTGAGAACCGTTTAGACGGCGGAAGATAACAGAATCGTTTAGAGGGCGGACTTGTCCGCCGCACAAGGGCGGCATCTAAACAGAGGTGAACAAGCAATGAATAGAAGGTACTTCATGAAATCGGGCAGCATCGCATTGGCTTCATTTGGCATGATGACCTCCGCGCCTTCGTTTTTGAAACGAGCGCTGGCGCAAACTGCCAACACCACGCGACGCAAGACTTTGATTGCCATCTTCCAGCGCGGCGCCGTCGACGGACTGAACGTGGTGGTGCCCTATGGCGAGCATGCCTATTACGATCTCAGATCGAATATCGCTATTCCGAAACCTGACGGCGGCGCTGAAGCGGCGCTCAATCTTGATGGCTTCTTTGGATTGCATCCCGCGCTGGCCTCATTCAAGCCGCTGTGGGATTCGAAGCGGCTCGCGATCGTCCATGCGTCCGGATCGCCGGACAACACGCGCTCGCATTTCGACGCGCAGAATTACATGGAATTGGCGACCCCGGGTATTAAGTCGACCAGGGACGGCTGGCTAAATCGTTATTTGCAATCAGCGCCCGATCCGCAAAAGTCTCTGTTCCGCGCCGTTTCGATGACGCCGAACATGCCGCTGGCGATGCAGGGCAAGGCCGATACGCTGGCGATTTCTAACCTCGCTGATTTCAACATTCGTGCCGGGCAAAGTTCTGCGGCTGTGCAAGGAGGCTTCGAAGCGATGTACGACGACAAGTTCGTCAAGGACGCTTTGCATGGCACCGGCACGGAAACCTTCGAGGCGATCAATTATCTGAAGCGAGTGAATCCGGGTCAGTACAAGGCCGAGAATGGAGCGAATTATCCGCGCACTCCATTTGGCAATTCGCTTTTGCAGATCGCGCAGCTAATCAAAGCCGGCGTCGGCCTCGAAGTCGCATTCGCTGATATTGGCGGTTGGGACACGCACGTGAACGAAGGCAACCAGCAAGGTCAGCTCAGCAACCTGCTGCGGCAATTCAGTCAGGCCATCTCTGCGCTGTACACGGATCTTGGTCAGCGCATGGATGACGTCGTGATTCTCACCATGTCCGAGTTTGGCCGCACGGTGAAAGAGAACGGCAATCGCGGCACGGACCATGGTCACGCGAATGCGATGTTCATCGTTGGGAACGCGGTACGCGGTGGAAAAGTTTACGGAGATTGGCCGGGCTTGAAGACTGACCAGCTGTATGAAGGTCGTGATCTCGCGGTGACCACAGACTTTAGAAATGTGTTCGGCGAGATTGCGCAAAGACATCTCGCGGCGACGAATTTGAAATCCATTTTTCCGGGCTACGAGATGAATTCGTCGAAGTTCCGCGGGTTCCTGGCATAGTTGGATCGAAAACAGCCGCGGACGAGCACGGGTTCACGCAGATGCGATCCTGACGATCTCATCTGCGTTTTCTTTTGTCTTCTCTAGCTTTATCCACTGCACAGTTTGATGGCAAACCACGTTTAGAGTCGTGCGTTGCCCGCCGTAGTGACAGTTTGAGGAAAAGCCGCGCCTTAGGCGTGATTTCAGCTCGGCGGACGCCGTACCACTTCTCAAACTGCATCATTAAGCGTCAGATTTTCTTGTCGCGTTCCCCGCTTTGCATTAGCATGAAGTCGGTAATCGACACCCGGGCCTTTCTCTCTTTCTTTGACGGCCCAACCTTAAAACGTGATGGATCTCACCGCTCTAACTCACACCATCGCTACCACACTTGCTCCAGCGCTGCCTTATTTGTTGAAGGGAGCGACAAAAGCCGGCGAAGAAGCCAGCAAGAAGATTGGCGCCGATACCTGGGAGTGGACAAGGAAGCTCTGGTCGCGTCTGCGGACGAAAGTCGAAGCCAACCCAGCTGCGCTTCAGGCCGCACACGAGGTTTCGTTGACGCCTGACGATGCAGATCTTCAAGCGGCCCTGCGCGTGCAGCTGAAGAAGCTGCTCAAGGAAGATCAGGCCCTGGCCGGAGAAGCGGAGCAATGGTTTGAAAAGGCGACGGCCGCCGGCGTGATTGCGATAGCGTCTGGTGAGAGAAGCGTTGCCATCGGCGGTGATGTCAGCGGCAGCAACATCATCACTGGACTTGAAGAGGCTGCAGTCGTCGGCAGCAAAGTCGATGGCGATGTTGTTGCTCGCGACAAGATCACGCAGATATATCAGGCAGCAGCCCCAGCCGCGACCGCGCTTCATCAGTTGCGCGCGCCTGTGGGCGACTTTGTCGGACGCGAGCAGGAAATCGACACGCTTATCAACGCTCTTCGGAGTGGCCAGCGCGCCTGCATCAGCGGCATCAGTGGCATGGGCGGGATCG
>DATANL010000632.1:0-11652 GCA_036266295.1 Pyrinomonadaceae bacterium
CTGGAATTCATGAACGCCTTCGGCTTCGTGATTCGTCGTTCGTGGTTCGCGGTTAGTGATTCGAGTAAGAGCTGTGCTGAGTCAAGTATGTCAGTTCCTTAAATTGAGAAAATAGCCCGACATCAATTCTAATCTCTAACCCCCGACTTTCAATGCCCGATTCTCTCTACATCGCGGTTGACCTCGGCGCCGGCAGCGGCCGGATGTTTCTCGCGGGCTTCGATCGACACTCCTTCCTGCTGGAAGAGATTCGTCGCTTTCACTATCCACCCATCGAATCTGACGGACACCTTCGTTGGGACTTGCCACGGATTCTCAGCGAGATCAAGCACGGCTTGCGAGCCGCTCCGGTGCGCGCGCGTGAACATGGACGAAGTATCAAGAGCGTTGGCGTCGACAGCTGGGGCGTTGATTATGCGTTACTCGATGCCGAGGGTTCGCTCGTCGAACTTCCGATCTGTTATCGGGACGGCCGCACTTCAGAGGTGATCGACGACGTGTTCGCTCGAATGTCGCGCACAGAGATTTTCGAGCGCACCGGCATACAGTTCCTGCCTTTCAACACGCTGTTCCAGATTTGTGCGCATGCGCGTGACGGAATTCCTTCGGCCGCGCAGAGTCTGTTATTGATTCCCGACGTCATCAATTTTCATCTCACCGGTCGACGTGTGTGTGAGTACACGAACGCGACGACAACTCAGATGCTGAACGCAAACAACGGGAAATGGGATTGCGAGTTGCTCAAACGTTTAGCTTTGCCGGCCCATTTGCTTCCGCCAATCGTGGCCGCCGGATCCAAGGTCGGCCCGCTTCGCCCAGATTTGGCTGCGGAACTCGGTGTTGACGTGGCGCCGGTGGTCGGTCCGGCGACGCATGACACCGGCAGCGCAGTGGCGGGCGCGCCTCTCGACTCTGGCTGGGCTTACATTTCTTCCGGCACGTGGTCGCTCGTCGGAGTGGAACGAAGCGAACCACTCATCAATGCAGACGTCGCACGCCACAACTTCACGAACGAGGGCGGAGTCTTTGGCACGATCAGATTTCTCAAGAACGTCATGGGCCTTTGGATTCTCGAGTCGTGCCGGAAACAATGGCGAGAGCACGGAGTCGCCGGCGACTATGACGCTTTGCTGAAAGAGGTCGAAGCATTGGACGACTGTCCCGCCTTAATCTTTCCCGACGACCAACGGTTCCTGAATCCGTCGAAGATGCTCGACGCGATTGCAACTCAGCTCAAAGAGACAAACCAGCTTATGCCGTCAGAACTCCCGGCGGTCGCTAAAGTGATTCTGGATTCGCTGGCTTTTCGGTATGCTTCGGTGCTTCGCACGATTGAATCGCTGACCGGGCAGCGGATCGAAGGCGTGCGCATCATCGGCGGCGGCAGTCAGAATCGTTATCTCAACCAGGCGACGGCCAACGCGACCGGCTTGCCCGTGGCCGCCGGGCCGGTCGAGGCGACCGTCATCGGCAACGTCCTGGTCCAGGCAATCGCCGCGGAACGGTTCGCTTCGTTAGCCGAAGCGCGACACTACGTCGCTGAAAAGGCGCCGTCACAGACGTTCGTGCCGCAACGAACGAGTAACGTTGACGGGGCGCGAGCACGCTTTGCCGCGATCGAAGCGAGATATATCTGAAGCCATGACACTGCTGCATGCAAAGAGCATCGACAAGTCCTACGCAGGAGTGCATGCGCTGAGAGGCGCGTCGCTCGAATTGCAGGCCGGCGAAGTGCATGCGCTGATCGGAGAGAATGGCGCCGGAAAATCTACGCTGATTAAGATCATCACTGGCGCAGTCGCGGCTGACGCGGGCACGCTCGAAGTGAACGATCAAACGATAACGCAGAATTCACCGCGGCTCGCGAAGCAACTTGGCATCGCGGCAATCTATCAGCAGCCGGCCCTGTTTCCTGAACTCTCGGTCAGCGAAAACATCGCTATCGGTTTGGAGGAAGTTTCGCTGATTAGCCGGATCGATTGGCGAGCTCGCCAACGACAGGCGAGGGAACTGCTGGCACGCGTCGGAGCCAGGATTGATCCCGAGGCCGAAGCCGGCGACCTCACGATGCCCGAGCAGCAACTTGTCGAGATCGCGCGCGCGCTGGGCGCCAGAGCGAAAGTTCTGATCATGGATGAGCCCACGGCTTCGCTGTCGGAAGAGGACACGCAAAATCTTTTCGCAGTCATTCGTCAGCTTCGCGGCGAAGGCGTCGGCATCGTCTACATTTCTCACCGGCTCGAAGAATTACCGGTGATCGCGGACCGGGTGACAGTGCTGCGAGATGGTCAGACGATCGGGACGCATGACATGTCGACAGTCGATCGCCACCAGTTGATTCAATTGATGGTTGGCCGCGAGTTGGCGGACGTGTTTCCCAAAAAGGCCGTGGCTGCAGGCGAGACGGTTCTCGAATTGAGGCAGCTCGGTTGCTCAGCTTCAGGAGTTCACGCCATCGATCTGTCCGTCCGCGCCGGTGAGATTGTGGGCTTGGCGGGACTGGTCGGCGGTGGCCGAACGGAATTGGCACGGACGATTTTCGGGCTGACGCCGGCGGACTGCGGCGAAATTTTGCTTCGCGGAAAACCCGTGCGCATCGCGAACGCCGCGCAGGCAATCGCATGCGGCATCGCTTACGTCCCGGAGGACCGGCGACGGCACGGCGTGATTCTCGACCTGGCAATCAGCGCGAACGTTACGCTGGCTGCACTCAATCAATTTTCGCAACGCGGTTTGCTGAATTTTAAGAAGGAGCGACATGTTGCCGCTGAGTACACACTCAAGCTTGGCGTGAAGACGCCGACGATTTGTGCGCCGGTCGCGACGCTGTCGGGCGGAAACCAGCAGAAAGTCGCGCTCAGTCGCTGGCTGGTGACAAAACCATCGGTGCTGATTCTCGATGAGCCCACGCAGGGGATCGATGTGGGCGCGAAAGCAGAGGTGCATGCCTTGATGACTGATCTGGCGTCACAAGGTGTTGCCATTCTTATGATCTCTTCGGAGCTGCCGGAGATTTTGGCGATGAGCGATCGCGTGGCCGTGATGTGCGGTGGGACCATAGCGGCGACATTCGATCGCGCTGAGGCTTCGCAGGAGAAGATTCTGGCCGTGGCGTTAGGGCACGACGTTTCAGAAGCCCGACCGTAAGGGAGGGCTAGTTGCGCCAGGTGCCCTCCCTGACGGTCGGGCTTCTGACACATCTCGCTCCAATGAACATGCAACTTAATCGCTACAAGCGGGAACTATCGGCGGCGATCGCTTACGCGGTTCTGCTAATCGTCGTCGGCGTGCTGGCGCCGTCTTTTTTTAGCGGCGCAAACCTGCGCGATCTGGCGCTCAACAATGCATCGGTACTGCTGGTTAGCATCGGCATGACGATGGTCATCCTCGTCGGTCAGATCGATATTTCGATTGGATCACAGTTCGCCGTCGCCAGTGTCGCGGCCGGCGCGTTGGCGAAGGCCGGTGTTCCAATCCTCGTCCTGTTGCCCTGCTTGATTTTGATTGGCGCCGCGATGGGAGCCGTCAACGGGGCGCTGGTGGGGTGGCTGCGACTGCCGTCGATCATTGTGACGCTGGCGATGCTGGTGGCGTGGCGCGACGCTTTGCGCTGGACGACCGGCGGCGAGTGGGTGCAGGACCTGCCGGCAAATTTTCAATGGTTCGGACTCGGGCAAGGTCTCGGGCAATTACTGATTGTGATCTCGTCGCTGGCGGTGCTGATCTTTTTCGCATGGACACTTCGCAACCTGGCAGCCGGCCGCGCGATCTATGCAGTTGGTTCGGATGCTGAAGCCTCGCGACTGGCCGGCATTGAACCTCGCCACGTGACGTTTATTGTTTTTGTGTTGATGGGAGCGTTGGTGGGCGTGGCCGCGTTGCTCAATGCCGTCCGCTTCTCGACTGTGCCGAGCAACGCGGGAGTTGGATTGGAACTGAAAGCCGTCGCCGCCGTTGTCGTTGGCGGGACCGCCATTACCGGAGGCCGTGGGCGATTGATCGGAACGTTAATCGGCGTCGCGCTGCTGGGAACGATCGGTACCGCATTAACGTTCGTAGGTATCAATCCTTTTTGGGAGAAAGCAATTCAGGGCGGAATCATTCTCGCAGCCCTGGCTTCCGATTTCTTGTTGGGACGAGTTGAGCGAATGCGCGTGGCGCGGCAGACCGCTTAGTTGACCACAATGAATCCGGCACTCGAGCAATCCCCCAGTCGTCCGTTGCAACTCATGCCGCCGTGGCGCGAGCGGTTCTTTCCCAACAACGAATGGGTTTTGATCCTGGCTATCATCGTTGAGTGTCTGGTCTTCAGCGTTACCGGAAATAATTTTCTTTCGGCGGGGAATGCATTTGAGATCACACGTTTGAGCGTCGAGATGGGACTGCTGGCGCTCGTGCTCACGCCCATAATTATCACGGGCGGCATCGATCTCTCGGTTGGATCGATGATCGGGTTGTCGGCAGTAGTGCTGGGCGGCTTGTGGCGCGATGCGCATTTGCCGATCGCCTTAGCCGCGGTCCTCACCCTCATCGTCGGTCTCAGCGGTGGCGCGCTGAACGCGTTCATGATCTCGCGTCTGAATTTTCCACCGCTGATCGTGACCCTCGGAACGTTTTCACTGTTTCGGGGGATTGCGGAAGGTTTGACGCGCGGCATTGAGAACTATTCAGGCTTTCCCGCACGGTTCCTGTTCCTGGGCCAGGGTTATGTCGGCGGATTAATTCCGACCCAACTATTTATTCTGATTGTCGCGGTTGCCGGTATCGGTGTGTGGTTGCACCGCACCATCTATGGCCGCAGTCTCTATGCCATCGGGTTCTCAGCCGAGGGCGCGCGTTACGCGGGCATCAACGTCGCGCGCCGTTTGGCTTCGGTCTACATCCTTTCCGGATTAGTTTCCAGTCTGGCGGCGATCATTTATGTCGCGCATCTGGGGCAAGCGAAGTCTGACGCCGGCACGGGCTATGAGTTGATGGCCATTACCGCAGTTGTGCTCGGCGGCACTTCAATCTTTGGGGGACGCGGCACGATCTTAGGAACCGTGCTCGGCCTGTTCGCGATTGTGATCCTGCAAAACGGTCTGCGATTAAGCGCGCAACCCGCAGAGTTGGCAGGCGTCCTCACCGGCGCGTTGTTAGTTGCGACAATTCTGATCGATCGATTGTCGAAGTGGCACAGACTTCAATCCCCGAAGACTGCGGCCATCGAACCTGGAGTCGGTTCTACTGAGGAGGAGTTCGACGTGAGAAATTCGCAAATTGCGATTCTGAGCGCTGTCATCCTGGTGGCCGCGTTACTTGTCGCCGGCAGTAACATCTGGTCGACACGCACCCTGCGGCAGGAGTTAAGAGGCGCCGGCGCATCGACCAAACCCACGAACGGTCGCAAGCCGGTCATCGCGATGATGCCCAAGGCGAAAGGCGATCCGTACTTCGTGAGTTGCAAGCAGGGCGCCGACGAAGCAGCGAAAGAATTGGGCATCGAATTATTGTGGGATGGCCCAACGGATCTCGATCCGGCGAAGCAGAATGAAGTGGTCGAAGCGTGGATCACACGCGGTGTCGACGTCATCGCCGTAAGTGTCGAGAATAAGGTCGGCATCTCGACGGTGCTTCGTAAGGCGCGAGAGAAGGGAATCAAGGTGCTCACCTGGGACGCGGACGCCGAGAAACACGCGCGTGACTTTTTCATCGATCAGGCTACGCCGCAGGGCATTGGCGAGACGCTGACAGACGAAGCGGCGAGGATTCTTAATTCAAAAGGCGAGTTCGCCATCATCACCGCGTCTTTGAGCGCTGCTAATCAGAACGAATGGATCAAATACATCAAACAACGAATGGCCGAGAAGTATCCCGATTTGAAACTCGATGCGATTCAACCGAGCGAGGGTGATCGGGATCGCGCGTTCGCTGAGACGCAGACGGTACTCAAAGTTTATCCGAACGTGAAACTAATCATGGCTATTGCCGCGCCGGCCGTTCCCGGGGCCGCGGAAGCTGTGCAGCAATCGGGTCGCACAGACGTGAAGGTGACGGGCCTCTCGCTGCCCAACATGAACAAGCCGTACGTTCATTCGGGCGTGGTGGAAAGCGTCGTGTTGTGGAATACAGTCGACCTCGGTTACCTGACGGTTTATGCTGCGAACGCATTGACGAGCGGACAGCTGAAACCTGGCTATAAAGAATTGCTGGTCGGACGTTTAGGGAAGATTGCAGTCGTCGGAGATGAAGTGCAGTTGGGATCGCCGTTCGTCTTTAATAAGAGCAATATCGATCGGTTCAATTTTTGAGATGGTAGAAATCGAACGTGAGGGAAGTTTCGATTCGAGAGGCACCCTCCCTCACGGTCGGGTTTCTGATACGCGGTGTCCGGTTTTATGAGCAGACTCGCTGCAATTTGGTTTCTGCTTCTGGCGGCGCAGTTGTCGCTGGCCCAATCACAAACTGCGCAGCTGACGCCGGCAGAAATTTTCAAGCGGGCGACCACGGTCTACTCGTCCTGCGAAAGTTATTCAGACGAGGGAGAGACGAGCACCACCATCGGACCAAAATCAGCGGTGCCTCACGTCATGACCGAGGCTTTCACGACTGCGTTTGTGCGCCCCGATGCCTTTCGGTTTGAGTTTTATGCCCGCGCCGGCAGCACGAACATGCAGTTTATCGCCTGGAAAGCCAGGCGGCTGGAAAAAGGCTATTGGTTTAATAATGGAATGGCGCAACGCTATCTCAGCGAAATACTCATGGACTTCATGCCGATATCGCACGGCGCGGCGCTGACCGTGCCGGCGTTATTGATGCCGCAGACTTTTCATGGGAAGGGGCTCTTCGCGTCATTGACCGACGTCAAGCTCGCTAAACGGGAGAAAGTTGGTGGGCGGCGAGCATTCAAGATCGAAGCACGTCTCGATAATCTGCCGTTCAATCTTTGGATCGATGCAAACCAGTTTCTGATCTTACAAATCGAGCAGGTCGCTAAGTATCCTCAATTTGATCGCTACACGACGACTCGCTACCGGCCCGTTGTGAACGCCGAAATTCCTGCGGACAAGTTGGCTTTCAATGCCCCCGGCATAATCGATCCAAATGAAACACCGGTCGAAGTCACCGCGCGTGCAGCGCCCGAGTTGAAAAGCAACGTGCGGCCGCGGCTGAAGAATTTTGGCAGCAGTGCTTATCGCACCAGCGAAGAACTTGAAAAGCTCAGGACTCAGCCCGAACGCAAGTCCGAAGACGAAGACGTAGTCAGAGTCAACACCGACATGGTCGTCTGCGACGTGTTGGTTGTAGACGCGCAGGGCCGGCCGGTCCAGGGACTCGAGCCGCGCGACTTTGTCGTCAAAGAAGACGATCAATCACAGCAAATCGGGAGCTTCTCGCTTGGCAGCAGCGATCAGGTGCCGCGCTCGATCGTGCTCGTCATTGACTATAGCAACAGCCAGTTGCCGTATGTGCTTACCAGCATCGAAGCAGCCAAGACGCTCGTGGATAAGCTGCAGCGGCGTGACCGCATGGCGTTGGTGACTGACGACGTGAAGCTTCTGGCTGACTTCACCAGCGACAAGGACGCACTCAAAGCGCAGCTCGACGCGCTGAAGGATCGCGCGATGAACGGCTGGCTCGGTAGAAGCCTGCAATACGACGCATTGATGGCGACGTTGACAGAGTTATTTACACAGGAAGAGGAGCGCCCGATCGTCATCTTTCAAACCGATGGCGATCAGCTTGACGGTCTCGGCAAGGTTCCGTCTCCGGACCTGCGGCCTTATCTCCCGGAAAAGAAATTCAGTTTTGAAGATCTGTTAACCGCTGCTGAGAGATCGCGCGCGACTATTTATTCGATCATTCCCGGCGTTCCGATGATCGGACTCTCGGGCCAGCAGTTGATCGAGCGTTCGCGGCAGGACTGGGAAAACCGTATGAAGGCGCAGGATGAACTCGCGAGACTCCGCAACCTGCCTTACCGCACATCGGTTCCGCCGACGGATGATTTTTTGCTTCAGAATGCGCAACGCTGGACCCATCTCCATCTGGGAGTGGTGCAGTTGGCAAAGGCCAGCGGCGGCTGGGCTGATTACCTGGAAAAGCCGGACCAGGCGGACGGTCTTTACGCGCACGTGCTCAACGATATTAACCAGCGGTACATAATCGCTTACTATCCGAAGAATCACTTGCGGGACGGCAAGCGGCGCAAGATCAGCTTTGAAATCCGCGGCCATCCCGACTACCTCGTTGTGGGACGAAGAAGTTATTTCGCGCCGCTGCCATGAAGCGCGCTTACGGAGGAACCAATGATTCGTAAAGCATTCACGATGACCCTTCGCCCGGGAACCCACGCCGAATACACCAAGCGCCACAATCCAATCTGGCCTGAGCTGGAAGATGTCCTTCGTGACCACGGCGTGTGGACTTATTCGATCTTTGCTCATCTGGATACGGAGCAGTTATTTGCTTACGTCGAGATCGAATCTGAAGAGCTTTGGCAGGAAATCGCCCGGACAGAAGTTTGTCGGAAGTGGTGGGCGCACTTGAAAGACCTGATGTTGACCAACGATGACAACAGTCCCGTCAACACCAAGCTCGATGAAGTTTTTCACGTTGATTGAATCATGCTCAGCCGGACGAAAGTTGTTGGTCTAATCGCCGTCTTTTTGTTTGCGGTGGCGTCCCTGCACGCGCAGACGATTACCGATCTTCAGCGCGGATTTGAACATCCGCCTGACGACGCGCGCATCATGATGCGCTGGTGGTGGTTCGGACCGTCCGTGACCAAAGCAGAACTCGAGCGTGAAATGCGTCTGATGAAAGAGGGCGGCATCGGCGGATTTGAAGTTCAGGCGACCTATCCGCTATCTCCGGACGATCCCACGCTGGGCATCAGGAACATTCCATATCTATCGGACGAATTTATCGAGGCTTTGCGATTCACGTCGGCAAAAGCCAAAGAGCTGGGGTTGAGAATGGACCTCACGCTCGGCAGCGGCTGGCCTTACGGTGGGCCATCGGTGGCCATCACCGACGCCGCGGCGACGTTGCGTTCTGAACGAGTGAAGATTCAACCTGGTTCTCGTCGTGTCCCGATTCCGAATGTCATGCCGGGTGAGCAACTGCTGGCCGCGTTTGCCGCGCGCCTGCAGGGACAACCGGCGTCGCAACAGACAGGGCCGTCGACTTTACGGGCTGACGATCTTCGCGAGTTGATCGACATACATGATGGCGCGGTGTGGTTGCCGGACAACACGGATCCATCGCATGAGGTTCTTTTCTTTATCGCCAGCCGCACCGGCATGCAAGTGAAACGTCCCGCCGTCGGCGGCGAAGGTTATGTGCTCAATCATCTCGACGCGACGGCGACTGAACATTATTTGAAGAACGTCGCCGATCGCTTGATGCAAGCGTTTCCGGCCGATCGTCCTTACGCGGTTTTCTGCGACAGCCTCGAGGTTTATAACCAGGACTGGACGCCTGATTTCCTCGAAGAGTTCAAGCGGCGGCGTGGCTACGATCTCAAGCCTTACCTGCCGGCGCTGATCGCCGATGTTGGGCCCAAGACCCTCGACATTCGACGCGACTGGGGCAAGACGTTAACCGAACTCTACAACGAGCGCTTTCTCGCGCCGCTGCACGACTGGTCAAAACGCAATCGCACTTTGTTGCGCGTGCAAAATTACGGACTGCCCGCCGTCTCGCTGGCCGGTTATGCAAATGTCGATTTACCCGAAGGCGAAGGCGCGCAATGGCGAGTTGTGCGCGGCACGCGTTGGGCCTCGTCCGCGAGTCACATCTATGGACGGCCGGTTACTTCCTCCGAGACGTGGACGTGGTTGCATTCACCGGTGTTTCGCGCGACGCCTTTGGATATGAAGGCCGAAGCCGATCGCCATTTCCTGATGGGGATCAATCAATTGATCGGTCACGGTTGGCCTTACACAGCGCCAAGTGTCGATTATCCGGGCTGGCGGTTTTATGCGGCCGCGGTGTTCGATGAAAAGAACCCGTGGTGGATCGTAATGCCGGACATTACGCGTTACTTGCAGCGGTCGAGCTACCTCTTGCGCCAGGGTGCAGCGGTGAATGACGTCGCGCTCTATTTGCCGAACGACGACGGCTGGGCGCACTTCACCAGCGGCAATCCGCACTTGATTGAGATTTTGCGCGACCGCGTGGGCACCGACGTGATCAGCACCATTCTTGATTCCGGGTACGGTTTTGATTTCTTCGATGACGATGTGTTGATGAAGACCGGCCGCATTGAGCCTGAGAGATTGGTCCTCGGCTCGAGCCGTTATCGCGTAGTCATTCTTCCAGGCGTCGAGCGCATTCCGCTTGAAACTATGCGCAAGCTCGAACAGTTCGAGCGTGGCGGCGGCATCGTCATCGCCACCCGCCGTATTCCGGATATCGTTCCGGGTCTCAACGCCACGCCCGCTGAACAAGTTGAGCTGCGTGAGATCGCCAAACGCACGTTCTCGGGTCTGAACGGTAGAGGATATTTCGCCCAGGACGAGAAACAATCACTCAGAGAGAAACTCGTCACTTTGTTGCCGGCCGACTTCTCGTCGAGTCCTGCCGTGGCTGAAATCGGCTTCGTTCATCGGCGCACGGCGGACACTGACATTTATTTCGTCGCCAATACTTCCAGCTTGCGTCAAACGGTTTCGGCGACTTTTCGCGTGGCTCAGGCGCATGCGGAATTGTGGGATCCTTTTACCGGAAAAGTCGCGCCGGCAAGTTTTGAGAAGTCATCGCAAGCGGGGACCACGATCTCGCTCAACCTCGAGCCTTACGCATCGCGCCTGGTTGTTTTCAATAAACGGAAGTTAGAGCCGCCAAACGTTGGTGGGTTTCCACCTCCGGCTCCGATCGATCTCAGCGACGACTGGAAGGTCACGATGGGCGAGAACGCCAGGCCCTTTGTGATGGATCATCTGCGCTCGTGGACCGATGATGAATCGACCCGATATTTTTCGGGAACAGCAACCTACGAGAAAGACCTGAACGTCCCCGGCGAATTTCTCAACCCCGGACTCGCGGTGCGACTGGACTTCGGTGAAGGGAAGCCGCTCGCGGAGCAAAATCTTCGTTCCGGCATGCAGTCCTGGCTTGACGCGCCCGTCCGCGAAGCTGCCGTGGTTTACGTCAACGATCAGCGAGTCGGTTCCGTCTGGTGTCCTCCTTACGCGCTGGACGTCAGCGCTTATCTCCGGCCGGGCAGCAACAAGATTCGCATCGTCGTTGCCAATCTGGCTTTGAATTACATGGCCGGCCGGCGACTTCCGGATTATCGGCTGCTCACGTTGCGTTACGGCGAGCGCTTCCAGGCCCAGGACATGGAGAAGGTTCAACCCATCCCTGCCGGACTGCTCGGACCCATTCGATTAATCGCTAGTCCCGAGGTCCCTATTTAGACGTTAACTGATCATAATATGATCTTGCGTTCTGCTGCGGACTCTATATAATGCCCGCGTCTTTCAGGGTGAATCGCATCGAGGCTTAGGGCGATGGTCATCCGCAACCCCTAACGAAGAAATGCCTTTGGACCTGGGCGCTGATCGCCAATGCCGAGATTTCCTTCGTTGCCGCAACGAAATTTCGCCGAAACGCGAATCTCTTTCAGCGTCTGTCGTCAAATTCGATCTGATTGAGCCCGGGAGG
>DATANL010000633.1:0-1548 GCA_036266295.1 Pyrinomonadaceae bacterium
CGGTCAAGAGCAGCATCACGATCGATGCACGACCATCCTCGCGCGATTTCGCCAGCAGAAAGACCAGGTAGGTTGAAACCACGCCGCCTATGCACGCCGCGACCGGTAGCGTCCATATGCCGGCGCTCAGATGCAGCACGGCTCCGAGCACGAAGAACATCGCGGACCCGAAAGCCGCGCCGCTCGACGTGCCGACCAAACCCGGCTCGACGATGGGGTTGCGAAACAGCGCCTGCATCAACGTGCCGCCGACACCGAGACTCGCGCCCACAAACAGACAGAGAATCGCGCGTGGCAGGCGCAGCTCGAGAAAGATGCGCTGATCCAAAGTTGGCTCAGATTTTCCGGGAATTAGCGACGCGAGCGCGTGCGTAATGTCAGCGACAGAAAAATCGATCGCGCCGAAGCGAATCGAAGCTGCGAGCACGGCCAGTGTGGCGAGACCCAGAACAAGCAGAAGTCCTCGACGCGTGCCGTGCTGCTTCGTCACTTTTGATGGATTACTGCGGCTACCTTTTCGATGTTTTCGCCAGAGCGTGGACCAAAGTAATTTAGCACGTTTTCTTCGATTCGATAGATGCGGCCGTTCTTCGCCGCGTTCGAAGTGGCCACGCCCGGCAAGGCTTTAATCTGATCCATTGAACCGAGACGATCGTAACCCACGTCAGTCAAAAGGATCACATCGGGGTTCGCCTGGGCCAGTAACTCGGGCGATTCCAGACGTTGCATTCCTCGTCCGGTGTTTTCGAGGGCCATCTGTCCGCCGGCCAGTTCGATCATCTGGCTGACACCACCGCCATCGCCGCCGCCGCCTTTGCCGACGACCATGTAAACGTTCGACGCGCGCCCGAAGTGGATGACGGCGACGCGCGGGCGGTCGGCGTACTGCTTTACTTTTTCCAGTGACGCCGCCCTCTGGTCGTCGAGCGTCTTGCACAGTTCCTCGGCGCGCGCTTCTTTGTGAAAATACGCGCCCATTTCGCGAATCAGCGCCTTGGTTCCGTCGAAGCCGTCGTTCTTCGCGGTGAAGGTCTTCATGGGAATGTTGAGTTGCTTGATTTGATCGACGACTTGCGGAGGCCCGATGTTGTTGTCGTGAATCACAGCAGTTGGATGGAGAGAAAGAATTCCCTCAGCACTCAACGCGCGATGATAACCAACGGTCTGGACTTTCTTAACATCGGGAGGATAAGTCGTCGATAAATCAACGCCGACGACTTTGTCCTGGGCGCCAAGCGCCCAGATGATCTCGTTATAGATCGGTGAGATGACGACGTAGCGCGCATCCTTCGAATCAGTCGCAGCGTTATGGAAACGTGAGCAGGCCGAAAGAAGAATAGCCACAGAGACACAGAGGCTCAGAGAGAAATATCCAGGTGAACTCCGTTTAAGCCCACGGTTTTGCTTCATCGCTGTCTTATTCTCTGTGCCTCTGTGACTCTGTGGCATATTTTCAGACGAGGACGACAGTAACAGAAACCCGACCGTAAGGGAGGGTGCAAAAGCTCGCTCAAAGCACCCTCGCTTACGCTCGGGTTTCTGCTTCCG
>DATANL010000634.1:0-2564 GCA_036266295.1 Pyrinomonadaceae bacterium
TGTCTGAGTCTGGCCAACCTGCGCACCACCGTCGGCATTATCAAATAAGGCAAACTGTAAATCGTAGGTGCCGTTTGCCGCAGCGCCGCCATCGATGAGCTTGCCCTGATACGTGAACGCCGTCGTTTGAGCTAACGCCTGGCTGATGCCAAGCAGCAACAGAACTACCGTTAACAAAATTCGGGTCTTCATTTCGAGTACATCCTTTCCTGGTTGCAGCCGGGCGCACGCCGGCGCGACGAGCAGACAATCTTCTTCAAGCCATCAATCTCTGCTTGTTGCCGTTCGATCTGGGCTTGCTGTTCTTTGACGGCGTTGATGAGCAAGACGGCAACGCGGTCGTACTTGACGCCTTCAACTTCACCGCTGGCGTTGTGAGTAACGAGCAGAGGTTCGACTTTGGCAACCTCTTCTGCTCCCAAACCAAGATCGAGTGACTGATCGTTCTTCCATCTGAAGGTGATCGGTTGCAGCCGATTAATGAGATTCAAGCCGCGATTGAAAGGACGAAGATCAGTCTTGTAGCGCAGGCTGGAAGAACAGGTGGCGATCCGGCCGGTTGACGTGTTCCAGCACAATTGTGTGTTACCGCCACTGGCCAGCGCGCTGAAACGGATGCCCCCGTCGACATCGAGCCTGGTAGATGGCGCGTTGGTGCCGATGCCGACGTTGCCGTTGTCTTTGACGATAAACCTGCCGCCACTAACCGTGCTGTCGTCAATCGCGAAATCACCAACCGAACCAAACGAAGCCATTGTGCCAATCGCCCCGCCGACTCGGAGTCTGGCTGTCGGCAGTGGTGCACCAATCCCAACGTTGCCATTCGCCAGGACCGTGAACAGGTGGGTGGTGTTTGAAGCATTAAATAAACTCATAGCGCCGTTGCCGGCCAAAACCGTGGACTGCCATTCCCATTTCTGACCTCCCTGGTTGCTCGCCTCGAGTGCCAGCGCCGTACTCGGGCCCAGGACGTGCAGAGCTGTTCCGCCGGTCATTGCAGTGGTTGGGTTCGTCGTGCCGATACCGACGTTGGTGTTTGCGGACGCGCCGTTGATTCCGGCGATGCCGCCCAGCACCAGTGAATTGCTCTGGGTTACCTTGGCATGAGAGCCGACGGCCGTGGCGTTAACTAGATCCGCAGTTCCGTCCGCCGACGTGCCGAGATAAGTATTCGAACTCCCCGTCACGTTGCTTCCGCCGGATTGCGTTCCGAAGAACGAGTTGAAGTTTCCCGTGGTGCTGGACTGTCCGGCGTCGTAGCCGAGGATCACATTGAAGCTGCCGGTGGTATTGCGCGAACCAGCGCGATTACCGAAGAATGAATTGAGATTGCCGGTGGTGTTGCCAATTCCGGCCCAATTCCCGAAAAACGAATTTATCGAGCCGGTGCTAGTATTAAGTCCCGCCATGTGCCCGAAGAAAGAATTACCGGTACCCGTAGTATTAGCTTTGCCTGCGCTCGTCCCAAAAAACGCATTCTGATATCCGGTGGAGTTGGCCGCACCAGCCGCATTGCCGAAGAATGAATTATTGCTTCCGCTGTCACTGCCGGCAGTTGGCGTCGTTGACGCACCGGCTCCGACACCTACAAAGGTGTCGGTATTGGCCCACTCACTTCCGCCGCCGGTAATCGCAAGAGCCCGATTGCCGTTCAGGTTGTACTGTGTGCTGGCATTGACAACGTTCGCCGACAGCGTGCCGGCGGCGGCGCCATTGCCGCTGATGTTGAAGTTCGCGGCGGTTTGCGGACTGGCGCTGTTCTGAATGTAATTTGAACTGCCGGCTATCGGTGTGCGCGCATCTGACAAACGCGTGTCACTACCCTGCACATACTGGCCGGCCGCAACGCCCCCGAGCTGTTGAGCATTGCCGGCGAGGTCGGCCGTAGTCGCGTTGAGACTGCGCACGGCATAAGGCGTCGCCGTGATCGGTTGGCGTGGCGTCAGCAGCGTGAACGATTGGGCGCCGCTCGGCCGCGCACTGATTTCCAGGAAGCGATTGGCGCCTGGAAACGCATTCGCACCGAAGTCGAGGCTCGCGGTAAAGATGCCGCCGCTGACCGCGACATTTGAGACAGTCTGCGTGGCGCCAACTTGCGCCCCGTCAATTGCGCGGTCAAAAAGGGCGAACTGAAGATCGTAGTGTCCATTCGCCGGAACGCTACCATCGTTGAGTTTTCCCTGATAAGTAAAAGCGGTCTGTTGCGCCCGGACTGTTAACAGACTCGAACAAATGATCACGAGGCTTACCAAGCTAAGAATCAAATGCTTTTTCATCACTCCGTCCTCACTCTCTCCGGTTCACGCTGAGGCGCAACCGAACGCTCTCAGCATCGTGAACTCTTCCTTCATTCCACTACGCGAGAGTTGCGTCGCGATTGGCTCAAGCGATCTCGATCGCATTTGGTCGGGTGATGAAATTGGATTTGGGATGAATCGTGTCAGAACCGCGAGCGGTAGCGACCGGATCAGGGGCAACCTTCAGAAACCCAGCGGGACTTCTTGATCCTGTCGCCACTGCTCGCGTGATATGGCGAACTGAATTGATTATTGTGCCGGTAGCCG
>DATANL010000635.1:0-10292 GCA_036266295.1 Pyrinomonadaceae bacterium
CGAGGCGAAGCGTTTGGAAGAATTGGCGGCGCGGCGCAAGCAAGTCGCCGATGCGATTGGCCCAAAGGCGATGCTCGTCATGTTCAGCGCTGAGCCGCGCGTCTACACGAACGACGTCGATTTTCCCTTTCGCCAGGAGAACAATCTTTTTTATCTCACGAACCTGAATCAAAAGGGCGCGACGCTGGTGATGATGCCGGGCGCGGCGCTGCCGGAGATACTTTTCATGCCGCGGCGCAACCCGGCTGCTGAGACCTGGACGGGCCACATGTACAGTGCCGATGAAGCCGCGCACCTGTCAGGCATCAAGGAGATCTGGGCCATCAGCGAGTTCGACCCGTTCATGAAGGCAATCCGAAATAAACAGTCATACGCGCCGAAGCCGGAAAACATTTTGAAGTCTGCGCGCACGGCGGAACTCTCCGGCAAGGAATTCAGTCCGTTTCTGAAAGCGATTGAGAGTCAGGAGGCGTCGGTTTGCCTCGTCGCTTTTCCCCCGCGTGGTGAAAGCAAGGAGTATCGACAGGAGCAGAGGCTTGCAGCCGAGTGGCAAACTGCTCCGGGCGTGACTGTGAAACCGGTCGCGCCAATATTCGCCACGATGCGCGGAAAGAAATCGCCGATGGAGTTGGCGCTGTTGCAGCATGCCATCGATATCAGCATCGAAGCGCATGAGCGGGCCTGGATAGCGGCGGCGACGGCGAAGTGGGAATACGAAATCGACGCGGAAGTCGCGCGCATCTTCAAACTTCGCAACGCCGACAACTGGGGCTATCCCGACATCGTTGGCTGCGGCGCCAACGCGACCACGCTCCATTACGAAGAGTCGCAGTCACCGTGCAAACCCGGCGACCTCCTGTTGATGGACGTGGGCGCGGAGTATGGGCACTACAGCGCCGACGTCACGCGCACGACGCCGGTCAACGGAAAGTTCTCGCCGGCGCAGGCGGCCATCTATCAAATTGTCTATGACGCCCAGGAAGCTGCGGCCAGGGCAGCGAAGCCGGGTGCGACGTTGAATCAGGCGCATCTCGCTTCGCTCGAGGTAATCAAAGCCGGACTGCTAAAGCTGGGGTTGATCACGGATGCAAACTCGGACCAATATCGCATGTGGTTTATGCACGGCAACGGCCACTGGCTGGGAATGAACGTGCATGACGTCAGTGCCGGCGGACGTTTCGAACCGGGCATGACCTTTACGAATGAACCGGGTATCTACATTCGCCCGGATGCTCTGGACAATTTGCCGAGGACGCCGGAGAGCGAACAGCTGATCGCGGCGATTAAGCCTGCCTTCGAAAAATACAAAGGCATCGGCGTACGCATCGAAGATGACATGTTGATTACCCCGGAAGGCGTGAAGTGGATGACGGCCGCTTTGCCGCGAAGCATTGCGGACATCGAAGCCTTCATCGCCAAAGCGCGACGTGGTCAATCATAGGGCGCTACTAATATTCAGGAGCCAAATGATGCATTTGTTTAGAAGAATCCATGTGGTGGTTTTCCTGGTTTCGCTCTCTGCGAGCGCGGTTCTGGGGCAATCCTCGGAAGCGCGGAAAGCCGATAACACCTACATCGAAGCGGCCACGCTTTACCAGCAGGCTTCGGGCGAAGCGCGCGCGCTCGAATACCAGACGTACATGCTGGCCCGCCTGCTGCTCGATCGCGACCTGGGCAATCGTCGCATTCGCATGCGGCGCGCCATCATCGTCGACGTCGATGAAACGGTCCTCGATAACAGTCGTTATCAGGGGATGCTGATCACGCGCGGCGTCAACTATCCCGAAGGTTGGACTGATTGGTGCAATCGCGCGGAGGCGACTGCGATTCCGGGCGCCGTCGAATTTTTAAAATACGCTCATTCGCGCGGCGTGCGCGTCTTCTATGTGACTAACCGCAAGATCGCGGAAAAGGACGGCACGGCGCGAAATCTTAAAGCTGTCGGATTTCCCGAGGTCAACGACGAAACTCTGCTGGTGCGTACCGATACGCAAAACGACAGCAAGGAGCCGCGCCGGCAATCAATCGTCAGCCGTTATCACGTCGTGTTGTTGATGGGCGACAACCTGAACGACTTCTCTGACGTTTTTGAAAAGAGCAAGACGGTCGCGGCGCGCCTCGATGCGACTGAGAAAAATAAATCTCAGTTTGGGACGCATTTCATCGTGCTGCCGAATGCGATGTATGGCGATTGGGAAAACGCGATCTATGAATACAACTTCAAGTTGAGTTCGGAAGAGAAGCAAGCGAAACGCAGGGCCTTGCTGAAGGATTAATTCAGACCGATCAGCCGAGGATCGTTTCGATATCGAGCGATAGTCCGGCAACGGCCGCAGATTCAAATCGATCGCCGCGTTTGAGGATCCGGGTGGTTTGATACTCGCCCATTTCAGGTTGGGAGTGATATTCGAGCAGATCTTCAGGCAAATTGAGGATCAGGTATTCCGGAATGCCGGCGCGCGAATACAGCCTCATCTTGACATTACTATCGTAGGGAGCGGTCGTTTCGGCAACCTCGATAAGCATTAAGATATCATTCGGCCGCGGGTGCGCCTCGCGATAGTAGTCCTCGCGAAATTTCAATATCGCAACGTCTGGCTCGGGCTCAGAGAAATCATCGAGGACGATTGGGCTCCGCGTTCTCACTATTGATTGGCCACGCAAATGCTTGTTGAAAACGTCGCTTATAATGTTCACGCAGGCCGCATGACGGCTTCCGATGGGAGACATTTCGATAATCTCTCCTTCGATGAGTTCAAATCGAGCCTCAGGCGGAAACACACCCGTTTCGCCCATGCGCTCGTACTCATTTACCGTGAAGGAATGTTTGGCGAGATTCACTGACATCGCTGGGCGAAGTATACCACCCGAATTTCGTTCCGTTCGATCTATCGTTTTCCCGACGCGTTAGCCGCTCTTTCTTTTACCTTTACCTATATCTGCGACCTTTTCCTTAATCTGACCTTCAATCCGTTCGGTCTTAATCTCGAGCCGCAGACGGTCGTAGATGCTCATGTACTGATTCGCGATCCAGACCAGGGCAAACAGCGCGACCAGGTATCCGCGCCAACCGTCAAACAACAACTTGAAGCGAGTGATGATTAAGAAGAGCGCTGCGATGTAGTGACTGAAACAATACTCGCAGGTGAAGAGGTAGAAGAATTTTCGTTCATACCAGCGGGCGCAGTCCTGACTACGGCTCTTGCAATACTCGCGCGGCTCGCGAAAGACCTCTTCATGCGTGACGGTCCAGGCGATGCACGCTATGGGAATCGCCAGCACGAACAGTTCGAGCAACTGCAACCTAAGCGGCGGCATACAATTGGATTGTAGCTGCCACCCGAGTGCCGCGGCTAACGCTTCAGGTGCGAAACCGTATTGTTAGTGTGAAGATTTCATCGCGCGGCGGGTGTGGTCCGAGCACAACCGCAAGAGTTATGTCTGCAGGTCGGGCCGAATTTGCTTCTCGAGTTCACTAAAAAATTTTCCCGCGAGCATCTTGGCCGCAGCTTCAATCATCCGCTGGCCCACGCCGGCGATTACACCGCCTACCTGCATGTCACCGGCGTAAGTAATTGCAGTGGCGCCGTCGCTTTCGACTAGATTGAACTCGCCGGTGCCTTTCACGAAACCCGGACCACCTTTGCCTTCCACGATCATTCGGTAATGCGACGGGATTTGCAGATCCTCAAGGCGGACCGTGCCCTTGAAGGTTCCTTTCACGGCGCCCACCCCGGCTTTCATCGTCGCGATATAGGTGTTGTCCGCGGTCCGTTCGAGTGATTCGCAACCCGGAATGCATTGCTGGAGGATGTGCGGATCGATGAGCGCGGCGAAGACTTGATCGCGCGCCACGTTAATCAGATGAGTTCCGTGGATCTTCATGACGAAAAGTATCCACAGATTACGCAGATTACACAGATAAAGAAATCAACGAAGTTTTAGATTCAATCTCTTCTTAGTCTCTAACGGCTCTTCGTGACCTGCTGATTTTCTTATCTGTGTAATCTGCGTAATCTGTGGATTATTTTGCTGCCGCCACCGCAGCTTCAATCGCCCGCTTCGTATAGACACTTGCCAGATGGCGACGGTAATCTGCGGACGCGAACAGATCGCCGTTTATGTCGACTCCATCGGCTGCGTGCGCCGAAGCATTCGAGATTGCCTGCGTGTCGAGTTTCGCGCCGCTTAATGCTGATTCGACGGCGCTCGCTCGATATGCCTTCGACGAGACTCCAGTGATGCCGATGCTCGCGCGCTCGCAATTTCCGTCTGCGCTCAATGAAAGATTGGCGGCGACTCCGACTACCGCAAAGCCGGAAGCCGGATGGTGCATCTTGGCGTAAGCTTGCGCGGCTTGGCCGTTAGTCTTATTGATGCGAATCTCGCGCAGGATTTCGCCAGGCTCAAGCGCCGTCGTCAGCAGATCGACAAAGAAGTCGTCAGCCTTGATCGCGCGTTCGCCGTTCTTGCCGATCGCAATCATCTCGGCGCCGAGCGCGATGATCGCGGCGGGCCAATCGCCGGCTGGATCGGCGTGCGCGACGCTACCGCCGATCGTGCCTTTATTGCGCACCTGCACGTCGCCGATGTGTGAAGCACAATCGGGCAGCAGCGGACAAATTTGCTTCAGCAAATCAGACGATTCAATTTGATAGTGCGTCGTGGCCGCGCCGATGCGAATCTGGCCGTCCTCTTCGCGGATGTACGCAAGCTCTTTGATGCGCGCAATGTCCACGAGCAGCGAGGGTTGGGTCAGCCGCAGCTTCATTGCGGGGATCAGGCTATGACCGCCGGCGAGGATCTTCGCGTCTTCGTTCTGAGCGAGAAGACTGAGTGCTTCATCAAGGGTGTTCGCGCGCGCGTAATCGAATTGTGCTGGGATCATTGATGTCTCTTTCTGTAGGGGCGGGGCTCGTCCCCGCCCGATCCTGTTTCGCATTACGGGCAGGGACAAGCCCTGCCCCTACAGCTATCCGTTCAGAAGCTTCCAAACTTTCTCGGGACGCACCGGCATGTCGACGTGCTTCACGCCGTAAGGCGACAGAGCATCTACGACCGCGTTGACGATCGCCGGAGTGGCTCCGATCGTGCCGGCTTCACCGACTCCTTTGACGCCCAACGGATTCACCGGTGTCGGCGTTTCCGTCCGATCGGTTTCAAGCCAGGGCAGCTGCGATGCTTTCGGCAACGCATAATCCATTAACTCGCCGGTGATGAGTTGGCCTTGTTCGTCATAGACGACTTCTTCGTAAAGCGCCTGACCGATCGATTGGACAATGCCGCCGTGCACCTGACCGTCGACGAGCAGAGGGTTGATAACTTTCCCGCAGTCATCCACCGCGACGTATTTCACGATCTTCGTTTCACCGGTGTCTTTGTCGATTTCGACGACACAGACGTGAGTTCCGAATGGAAAAGTGAAATTCTTCGGCTCGAAAAAATAAGTTGCCGACAAGCCAGGCTCAGTGTCGGGCGGGAGCTCTTTGGCCACGTGAGCAGCGAGGGCGATCTCTTGAATCGTGATCTTGTCGCGACCATTCGGCGTGGGCACATCATTGAGCGCGCCGGCCGGACCTTCCCCGACCGGGACCACGGGCTCAGATGGTCCCGTCGCGCTGGCGGCGCTGGCTTGTTGACTCGTGTAGCATCCGCCCTCGAATGAAACTCGCGACGCGTCGCACTGCATCATGTGCGCGGCGATCTTTGCGGCCTTCTCTTTCAGCTTTTCGATGGCAATAAAAACCGCCGTGCCGCCCACCGCGGTAGCGCGACTGCCGAAGGTGCCGATGCCGTATTGGACCACGCCGGTGTCGCCGTGAATCACGGTCACGTCGTTGATACCGACACCAAGTTCGTCCGCGGCGATTTGCGCGAACGAAGTTTCCTGTCCCTGCCCGTGTGGCGAAGCGCCGGTAAGAATCGTCACCTTGCCGGTTGGTTCGATGCGCACGGTGGCGCTTTCCCAACCGCCCGCCGGCATCGCCTGGGACGGGCCCAGGGCGCAAATCTCTACGTAACTCGACAGTCCGATGCCCATGATGCGGCCTTCGGCGCGAGCTTTCGCCTGCTCTGCGCGCAGCGTTTGATAACCGGAAAGATCGAGCGCCTTATCGAGCGCGGCGTCGTAATCACCGCTGTCATATTCCAGGCCGGTCGCGGTGTGGAAAGGAAACTCGCCGGCATTCGGAAAATTCTTCCGGCGTACTTCGACGGGATCGAGATTGAGTTCACGAGCGATTACATCCATGACGCGTTCTACGACGTAGGTGGCTTCGGGCCGGCCGGCGCCGCGATATGCGTCAGTCGCCATCTTGTTGGTGAAGACGCCCGTCACGTTCATCTGGATCGCCGGAATCTTGTAAGCGCCGCTCAACATCAATCCGGTGAGCGTAGGAATCGCCGGTGTCAATAATTGATGATAGGCGCCGAGATCGGCGACGACGTTGTAACGCAAGCCGGTAATGGTGCCGTCGTTCTTGACGCCCACCTCAACTGTGCCGACCTGCGCGCGTCCGTGAATCGTGCCCTGAACATTTTCCCTGCGCGACTCGATCCACTTCACGGGTTTGCCGAGCTGGAGCGAAATCCAGCCGAGCAGGGCTTCTTCGGCGTAGACATTCAATTTCGATCCGAATCCGCCGCCGACTTCAGGCGTGATGACCCGCAATTTGTTTTCGGGGATGCCGATCATCAGCGCAAGTTGCGTCCGCAGCAAGTGAGGAATCTGCGTCGACGACCAAATCGTCAACTCCTCTTCGCCGGGAAAATAACGCGCGAGCACACCGCGCGGCTCCATAGCGATCGGCGCGAGTCGCTGATGGACCATTTTTTGACTGACGATGCGATCGGCCTGCTGCAGAGCTGCTTCGACGTCGCCTTCGCCGGACGTAAGTTTGTATGCGATGTTGTCGCCAAAACTTTCGTGAATGACGGTCCCGCCATTAGCGGCTGCTTCAACATCAACTACGGCCGGCAAGTCTTCGTAATCAACTTCGATCAGATCGACGGCGTCGCGCGCCGTGTACTTGTCAGTTGCTACCACTGCGGCGATTGGATGGCCCACGAACAAAGCCTTGCCGGTTGCCAGCACGCGATAGTCCGGCACTTTCAAATCAGGCAACGCGGCGGCACAGGGTACCGGCCCAACTTTTTCAGCGATGTCTTTGCCGGTGTAAACGGCGACGACTCCCGGAGAGTTCGCCGCCGCGGTCGTGTCGATGCCCTTGATGCGGGCGTGCGCATACATCGAACGAACAAACGCCACGTGCAAAGTGTCCGGCAAGCGAATGTCATCGACGTAGTGCGCGAGGCCCTTGATCAATCGCGGATCTTCGGTGCGCTTAACTCTTTTTCCGACGTATTTCTCAGCCATGATGTCTCCCAAAGTCTGGAGTGCGAAGTCTGGAGTCTGGAGCCTGATTCACAATTTCGATCCTCGTAAACGTTGGGCCAGAACTAAAGTCATTCGTGAAATCTCGTCCAACAGCCCGTTCAGTTCTCTGAATGTGTTTTCATCGATATAAATCAAATCGAGCGCTACATAAAGGTGAGATTGAACTTCGGTTGCTGACCCGTGTGCCATGTTCAAAAATTTGCGAACTCCTTGTCTGATCTTCTACCGAATCCTTATGCGATATTCGCCATTATTGAGATACTGGCTCGCTGAATTTGAGTTCGCAATCCATAGTCTTGTGAAAACCTGCCATTCTCCGTCGCCTTGTAAGTTTGTTTGTTAATTGCCGCGCCTTTTGCCAAACCTGGATGTCTTCGAGTCGCGAAAATGTCGCCATGGGAGACTCCAGACTTTTTGGCCGCTGCGTATTCAACCGCCTCGACGATGTGTTGATATCCCGTGCAACGGCAGAGGTTCCCTTCGAGCCCGTGACGAATTTCATCTTGAGAAGGATTCGGATTGCGATCGATTAGCTGGCTGGCGGCGATGATCATTCCCGGCGTGCAGTAACCGCATTGCAACCCGTGCTTCTCCCAGAATCCTTCCTGCACCGGATGCAGATTGCCGTTCGCCGCGAGACCTTCGATCGTCGTGATATTCGATCCGTCGGCTTGCACCGCGAACATCGTGCACGACTTCACGGCCTGCCCGTCGAGCAGCACCGTGCAGGCGCCGCACAGAGACGTTTCGCACCCGACGTGTGTGCCTGTCAGCGCCAACACATCGCGCAGATAATGGACCAGCAACAAACGCGGCTCGACTTCGTGCGAGTGGTCGACACCATTAACGTTGATACTGATAGCTTGCTTCATAGAGCTACCTCGTGTTCGATGATGAAATTCTATGAGAGGAACTGCGGCAAGGTTTCTATGCCAGTTCGAAACGAAAGTCAATCGCAGAGCCTTACGTAATGTTTGCTAATTGCTTCAGTCGATCAACCACCGGATGTGGACCTACAAAGGGGAAGAACCTGAACCGCGGCATAAAGACGATCGCGCCGCCGAACTCAGTCGGAACTTTGAAATGAATGGTGACGTGCTGATTGTTCATCCAAGGGTTTTGCGTCACGTCGCCGATATCTGAAAACGGAATTGCGATTTCGTTGAAGTAGTTCGAAACATATAAAAACTGCTCGTCAATGCTGACCCTCTTCAGACGCGCACAGCTCCAATAGACAAAGCCGCTGGCGACAATCCACCCGACGAAAACGATGGGCCAACCCCTGGCGGGGGCGCCGAAGCCTGCTTTCATCAGGCCGAGACCCGACGCGCCGATCCAGATTGGCGGAAAAATGAATTTGGAGAAGAAGGTTTGGCGTGAGGAAAGCAGTTCCACCACGCAGTCCTTAGACCGTGGCTTTGTGAATCTGCCGCTTCAAACGGTGGATGCCGCGCCGCGCTTTCTTCAGCGCCGCACGATCGTGCGCAGTAATCGCCTCATTCCGTTTTGTCTTCAGTGCCTTGATGCGCGATTTGATTGCCGCTTTGTCGATGCCGACTACGTCGTGATGTTCGTGCATCTCGATGCCGAGCGCGTTGCAAATCGCCACGACCAGGTGGTCCTTGTTGAGCTGCGTGTAACCCTGCACGGCGTCGTGCTGAATGTCTTTCGCGATGTCGCGCAATTCGGCGAGCGTCTTATGTTTTAGTTCGTTATGTGTGTATGCCATTTTGTCCTCGTTGTTGTGTCAGCCCGTCAGCTAGGGGGTAGGGGATTGGGTGTAGGGTGTAGACGCGCGAACAATCGGTGTTCTTCTCTGTCCAGGTCCCCTGGTAGTCGTTACGATCCATCGATCTGACTGCACCCTGTTGCGAGTTTGGGTGCAGGCGCGCGAGCAATTGGTGCTCTTCTCTGCCCAGTATCCCGTGGTAGTCGTTACGAATCCATCGATTTCACTCCACCCTGTTGCCTATAGCTGCGCGCGAGCAATTGGTTTCTGTTCTGCTCGCGGCGCGCATAGATTTTTCGGATTCATCGGATTCCACTACACCCTACACCCTACACCCAACCCCCTACACCCTTCGGCTAAGAGGCTTCTGAAACTGTCTTGATCAGTGACTTTGAAATATCATGTCACGCTAACAAATGTCGAGCGAACGCCGCAGACCTGTACTCAAGTTGATCGTGCGAGTGACGGCCGTCGTCCTGGCGCTCGTCATCTGCGCGGTCCTGTTCGATCTCTTCTATCCACGCAAAACCAGTTTGCGCGAATTCGATTCAGACGAAGTCGCGCGGCTTGAGACGGCGATGTGGCGCTCATATTACGAGAAGCAACGCGTGCGGCTCTTCAACGACGCGACTGAGTTGCTGCGCACGCAATATCACCTGACGCCGGTTAAATCGAACGTCGTCGCCTACTACGCGGCCAACGCGGCGTTTGTGTTCAAAGCAGGGAAGCAGCGTTCGGATTATGAGAAAGCCCTGCCGGACCTGATTAAGTTCTATAACTATCTTCACAACATGAGCGACATCGATTTCGATGTCGATAAAGTTTCAAGGCTCGAACTCGAGTGGTGGATCATTCATCGTGAACGTGAGAATCATGCGCCGGGTGATTTGGCGCGCGCGCTCGCCGAATTGCAGGCCGCGATTTACAACCTGCCGGTTGAGCGGATGATGGAGCACGGGCGGCTGCGAGCCGAGGCGATGACGATTCGCGACACGAAAGCCGAACGAGGCGGCGTCACCGAAGCAGATTGGGCGAAGATAAATGATTTGCTGCGCCAGTCGTGGAGTTCTCTGGCGCGGGCTGTGAAGAATTAACGTGTCAGAACCGAGAGCGGTAGCGACCGGATCAGGAGGCACCCAAAAACCGGCGGGACTTCTTGATCCGGTC